>JAQBUI010000152.1 GCA_027624035.1 Pseudomonadota bacterium
GCTGGCCAAAGGCGCTCACCATCGGTGTGAAAACACTGACGACATCGAGGGCATCTGACGGCTTCGGCAACGCCCTGTGGGTTCCTTAACACCCAGCGGCATGCCCGCATAGAAGCGAATATTGGGATCACCCCTGACCAGGGGATTGTCAGCAAAACGGCGATCCAGGGTTGCGTCTTCAACCACCATCAGGCTGTCATCCTCGATGGCATGGGCACAGAAGGCCTGGTCCCGGGGCGTTTCGGTGGCGTCCAGACCCACACGGGACTTGAACCACTGGCGCCGATCATCTACGAGACTAATCAGGCTAATCGGTGCTTCGCAGATGGTTGCGGCCAGCCGGGTCAGGTTATCGAATACCTCTTCAGACGCAGAATCCATGACCTCGTAGAGCTCAAGTACGCGCAAGCGCTCACGCTCAGCATCAACTTTCATTTGTCCCTCTACCCAGCCATTGATCCTGCTGGCCAGTCTAGCATTATAGGCAATGTTACGCCTGTCGGTCGCTCAAGATTTGGCCTGCGAAGCCGATAACTCCTTGGACGCACTAGCTGGCTGGACCCGCTCCCTGTGAACGCATTGATTGGCAAAACCCAGGACCAACAGTCACAGTTGGTGTACGTGGCAAGACAGCCCATTCTGGACAAGCACCGGCGGCTGTACGCGTACGAACTGCTGTTTCGAAATGACCAGCTCGCAACCACGGCAGAGTCTTCAGGCGACCTGGCCACACAGGCCACACTGCTCAACTCCTGGGTGGATATTGCGGATAGGTAAAACAATGGGTCTTTTCCTGGTGCGGGTCAAGTACTGCAATGCCAGGGTGTGCGATTCCGGCGTGCAGCGAAAATCCTGCTTGCTGGCTTACCAGGTCGTCGCCTTTGCGCTGCTCGGTTCTCACTGGCACTGTCTGTAACGTCAGCGCTTTGCGCCCGGCATTGGGACCGAATGCCAGGCGATAGGTAATGGACGCGCCAACAATCGCACCCATGGCATCCTCTTCGTCCTCTACCTTACTGGCTCCAACTACCCAGACCTGATCATTGGACTCATCATCGGCCTGGTCGTGTTAAGCGGGGCAATCCGCATTATGCGTTTACGGACCTAAAGGGAGGCTCTTTGACAGAAATGTGAATTTCGATGCGTGGATTCACAGGTTGCATGGTTCCCGCTGCTAAGAATCCGGGAATTCCGACAACTACTCCCGAGCACCGCGAATCGAGCACCGCGGCAGCGACTAACAACGCCGCGCGAGGTCGGTAAGCTGATGGCATTTCTTGCGAGCCCTAAAGCTCAGGGCGTGACTTGGGGTATTTGCTTGTCGATGGCGGATATCACGTCCTTGGCTAAGGCGCCGCTAAGATCGCTAGGTCAGGAACACCAGGACAATAAAGAGCGCAAGCCCGCTGGCAGCTGTACCCAACGTGCGTTTTCGTAACTGCGCAGACTGAATACCAAGCCACAATCCACTTACGACGATGAACAGAAGACCCACCGCCAATACTTTCTGAAAGTCTTTGAACCACAGTGGGCCGTGGCCCTTGTGCAGTTCGATCATCGACTTCTGCAGGTCAGGTTCGTTTCGCGTCACCGTAATCTGATCGTTGGCGACGTTGATCTCGTAGTAGGTTCTGGAGGTCGGGCGAGTGGTCAGTTCACTACCACTTACCTTCACATATTCGAACACGTGCACCACACCGGATGCCTGCAACAAGCCATCAACCTCCTGCTTCAGATCAGGCGCATCGGTATCGATTCGCGCCTGCGCTGGTACTGTCACCTCTGTTTGTACAACTGATCCTTTAATTCCAACGAGATACAGACCGCCCGAGATCGAGACCAATAGCAGCATTGGTGCCAGAAACGCGGCAGCATACAAATGCAGGTTAACCCATAGGGCACGCATAACTAGAAGCTCAGCCGCACGCCCACTGCAGCGGTGCGATCCTTGTTTGGCCTGGCGCCGTACGGATGTCGTCCCATGATATTGTGCTCTCCAGTGACGTTTTCGAGTCTAGCGAATAGTCTAACAGAACTGGACCAGTCATAGCTGCCGGCGAGATCGAGAGAGAGAGCGCTCTCGGTTCTCTCGAAGGTGCCGCACGATGCTCGCACACAGGTTTCACCGACCCGGTTTACGGCCATGTTCACATTCCATTTCGCGCCCTCAATCGCTATACCAAGATTGAACTGATTGCGGGGAATGTACGGAATCGGATCGCCCGCGCGCACATCGCCAAAGAAGTCAGTATCCGCAATGTCGGTGTCGAATTCCCCATTGATGTAGGTGTAATTAAAGGTAACGGGCACACTGAAACGCGCCGTGTGTAACACATCAAAGGAAGCCCGCAGCTCGAAGCCCGTAACTGTCGCAGCATCGCCATTGAAGGCATCGCCAACGGTACACCCGGCACCGGACGACGCTGTGCATTCACCGAGCAGGTTTTCATAGTCGCTGTAGAAGACAATTAGCTCGCCATCGAGGCGATCACTGCCGTAACGGAATCCCAATTCATAGTTGATCGCTTCTTCTTGCCGAACACCAGGCGAGTTACTGGGAGCCGTGAAACCTTTGTGGGCGCCAGCGACCAGATGTAAGTCTTCGGAAATCGCATACATCACACCCATACCTGGCAGGAATACCTGAGTCTGATTGCCGCGGCTGTCGCGAAAGTTCGATGGCGCCCTGGACGCCGGATCCACTGTCCGTCCGACGCGTGTCTCAAACCGGGTGCGTGCCTGATCGATATCTTCATAACGCATGCCGGGAGTCAGTACCCAATCACCCCACTCAATGCGGTCCTGTAAGAATACCGACACCGCTTCAGCTTCCTGGATTCTGTTACCAGCGTTACCCGGCAGACCTATATCATCCAATACAAGACGACCGTTACTCTGACGGTAACTGCTGTTACGCTGCAATCGATCCTCTTCATCCTCATGGAAACGCAGACCTGCCGTCACCTCGTGGGAAATGCCGACCGCGTCAAAGGACCAATCCAACCCCAGCTGAACGCCTCGAGAAAAATAGGTTCGTGCGTTGGCACGCAGTTGAATGCTGCCCGGCGCTGTGTCTGCACCATTTAAGATCGCCTGCAGGTCTTCAAAGGTCATTCCCGAAACGGTACCGCGCTGGTTCACCGCCTGCACAACACTGAACCAGCTGGTGAGCGACAACGTCTCTGCATTAACACTGCCGTCAAAGTCGATGCCTTCCGTCTTAAACCAATTGCGCTGATATTCATTGTTATAGGCAGTGGCACGCAGTGTTAACCGTTCCGATACCTCAAACAGGTAACGTAGAACCTGTTGCTCGTGTTCGGTCTTGATATGATCCAAGGCAGAGACACCGTAGCGCCGATAAGCATTCTGTTCAAAGTCGCTATCTGTCAAGCCCAAATAACTCTGATCGGAGTCTTGGTCTGCGTATTGCAGCTTTAGCTCGATACGGTGCCGGGAATCCGGATGCGAGTAACCCAGCTTCAACGTGTAATCTTCAATGTCGAGGCCCGAATCACCGCCCCGGTCAATCCGCTGAAATCCATCCGACTGCCACTGGTGCGTCTCCGCCAGGAAGGCAAAGCCGGAATCCAGTGTGGCGCCATAGCTCGCTAATACGCGATAGGTTGCATCTTCGGCCGCTTCCGCGGTGATCTTGCCCTGGGCCAACCTTGGGATCGGCGTCGAAATGAGATTCATTGCACCACCGATGGTATAAGGTCCCTGGGTGATCGCGGCTGGACCCTTCAAAATCTCGACGCCGTGCATGCGGCCAACGGTGGGGAAGTAGTAAGCAGCTGGCGCCGAATAAGGTGCCGGTGCGATCAGTACGTTGTCTTCCAACAGGGTAATGCGGCCACTTCGTTCCGTTGCCACGCCGCGGATACTGATATTCGGCCTGAGGCCATAGCCATCTTCCACCTGAATGGAGACACCCGGCACCTGGCGCAGTACTCGTTGGATATCTGAGTAGGCATATTTCTCAAGCTCAGCGTCGCCAATGTATTGTGCGGCGCCCGTTACCTGATGTTCCTCGGCTCGCTCGCCAACAATGGTGACTTCTTCGATGAAGGTATCGGTTTCATCAGCTCTCGCCATGCCGACCAGGCACAGCAAGAAAACAATCGAGAATGCGTAATGCACTGCTACTTCCTCCTTTTCCTATAAGGGCCGGGAGATTACCCCAAATGAGAATGATTCTCAATACATATTGAGAACAGTTCTCATTTGTGGCTTGCTTTTGCCATTGGTTAGCTCTTGCCGAAGTTCGTGGCGATGCCGCCATGGGGACCGCTGTTCGTCCTCGTACCTGCCTATTTCTTCGGCGGCTACTACGCCCTACGTTCAACCCTTTAGTGAACGTCAACTGTTTCTTTCGTCGTGCTGCCGCTCAGCGCTGGCGGTTCAAGCTGAGAATCCGGATCGATTCAAGCTAATCTCACTGTTGATGATGTCTACCTTACTGGCTCCAACTACCCGGACCTGGTCATTGGACTCATCATCGGCCTGGTCGTGTTAAGCGGGGCAATCCGCATTATGCGTTTACGGGCCTAACGGTTTTGGTTCCCTGCTCAGGCATCCTTACCGGGAATTTCGATTGCAGATCTCACATCGCTTGCGTAGATCCAGCCAGACGTCGGTTGATTGGTCCGTGCATGGCTTTTGATTAATCCAACGACTTCCTGCTCCCGATCTGCAGAACAAACCAGTTCAATCTTGATCTCGGGTCTAAGAAGAATAAACGGCATGTCTGGGGATGGTCAAAGGCACTTCTGCGGATCAAGGGCCGTACTGTGAGCAATTGCACCGGGTTGAGTAACTGTCGATCTGGCCGAAAAATGAGCAGGGAAATGCCCGTTGCCGGACTGCAGTCGAGTGCGG
>JAQBUI010000153.1 GCA_027624035.1 Pseudomonadota bacterium
CCTTCAGACCCATACAACTGGGTGCGGGGCTCGCCGCTGATGCGGCTGGCCTTGAATTGCCCGGTCGCGCCATTCTCGAAGCGGGCAAGCCAGACCGCCTCGTCGTCATTGTCGACGATCGCCGTCTCTCCGGTGCGTGGCGCGGAGGCAGAGCGGGCGAGGGCAATGACTTCAAAGAAGTCATACTGATCGGGAATGACCGGCCGTTCGGTGATGTCCGTGCGCAGGTGTCCGCAGACTGTGGCGAACTCGCCCACCAGCCAGCGTGTCGAGTCAATGACATAGACGCCCATGTCGCCGAGGGCGCCGGTTCCGGCGATGGCTTTGCTGAAGCGCCAGGTCATCGGGAACCCCGGGTCGGCGCAGAAGTCCGAGGCGAGGTTCATTTCCACATGGCGAATATTCCCCAGATAGCCTTCGTCGATCAGGGTTTTGATCTTCCCCATAAGGGGATCGGATCTGGGGTTGAACTGCATCCCGGTTTTGACGCCCGCATCCCGGGCGCGCTGCCACATGTCTTTCGCCTCCGCGTGGCTCATGGCGAGCGGCTTTTCGCAGTAGACGTGCTTGCCCGCGGCGACGGCAGCATTGCTGAGCTCTGCATGCATGTGATGGGGCATCGAGATGCTGATGATGTCGATATCATCCCGACCGATGATTTCGTAAGGGTCGGTGGTGACCATCGGGATATCGAACTCGTCGGCGAGTTTTCTCGCCCGTGACTCTGTCCGGTTATAGATCGCGACGGTGGTGGTTGCGGCACTCTTTTGCCAGCCTTCGAGATGGCGCCGTGCCCAGGAGCCACCGCCCAGCATGCCTACATTCATTGTCTTCATTGTCTTCATCCTGTTTGTCTCAGGCACACCGTAGTCGTGCAAGAATTCGTATTGGCGCTTCGTGTCAGTGAACTTCCTGTAAAGTCAGACATCAGGTTCCACGGTTGTGGCGACGACGCCTGCTGCGCTGAAGTATGCACTCATATCCCACTCCGGCCACCTTGCCTGGGTGAGCTTGAGCGTCCGTGCCGACCAGAAGGGGTCGCCGGGTCTCGGAATCCCGAGGCAGGCAAGTTGGTCCGGGGTGGCATGGTTGATGACCATCTCCCAGGGGCGGCCGGCAGCCTGTTGCCAGACGTGAAAGCCGATGGCGTCGTTGCCGGCCGCCTTGAAGCCCACTGTCATCGAAAAGCGTCTGGCGCCGGCAGCGGTCAGATTGGAGCCGCGGTGCATGGTGTCGATGCCATGGGCCAGCAGCGACCCGGCCGGTACAGCCGCTGACCGTTCATAGGTCCGAAGTGCTTTCTGCTGTGCTTCATCCGGAGCTGCCAGCGCCGGCCGGCCAAGGGCTCTTGCCACGTCAGGTTTGGTGACGTAGCGCAGCGAACCGTGGGCATCAGTGACGTCTGTCAGGTAGAAGATGAAGTCAACGGTTCGGCCAGCGGGTTCATCAGCCGGAACGGTCAGGGTGTGGTTGCCAAAATCGCAGTGAAACGCCTGATCGTAATCAGCCTCGCCGGTGTACTTGGCCCAGGTGTGTGACTGATAGAGATGAACCTCGTCCACGCCCAGCAACGCTTTGGCAAAGGCAATCAACTGCGGGTGCAATGAGATCAGGTTGATCGCAGCAGAAGCGTTGTATGGCAGGTTGTGGATGTTGGCGAACTGTTTTGGCGCGTTGATCGATCGGTCATCCGACGGCCCAAGAATGCGGGGCGTGGCAGAGGGCACATTGGGGTACATGGTCTCGAAATCGCGTAGTACCGGTCCGTATTCTGCTTCGCTGAAAAAGTTGGGAATGGTGGTGAAGCCATCGTTGCGCCATTCGTTGATGTGCTGCTCATTGAATCGCATCGTCGTCCTGCCTTTCATGTATTTCATGTCAGTACTGTTCTATGGTGTGCGCCCGGGAGACTTGCCAGCACGACTGCGGCGTGCCAGCCCGGCACGCTGAGCGCTGCCAGCTGATCTGTTGATGCCAGTGTACCGCAGCGCTCTGAATACGGCGATGCCCGGTCCGGTGACGCGTGATCGGGATGAAAAGAAATGGTTGTTTCAATACAAAAATAATTTGCTGTATCGTTTCTTAGTCTTGTCTTTTAATGCGGCGGATTCTGTTGGAGCAGGCCGCCATGAGTGAACTATCTGAATTGGATGATACCGACGACGACTGGGAAGAAGGGGAAGAAGACGTCACCGCCGCCCCGGTCAGCATGGTTGCATTGCCAACCCGTCAGATGGAGATCCGTCGCCGTATTGAAGAGATTCTCGAAGCCAAGCGCCTTCGGGAAGAGTTTGGCGATTTCTAAATTGATGTTCCCCGCAGCAATTCCACCACGTAGCTGATCGTTTCGCGGCGGACGTTGCCTTCCTGGTAACAGGCGAAGATCGGCCTCTTGAAGGAGGGTGCATCCGGTACGGGATGTAACGTTGCATCTGACATCACCAGGCTCACGGGGAGGAACGCGGCCCCGCCGCGAGATTGCATGATGGACAGTGCAATGCTGGCCAGATTGGCATGAAACCAGGGCCTGGCTGCTTCTCCTAACCGACGGGCGTGGAAATCTCCAAAGTCGGCGCCCCAGTCAACGTAAATGTAATTTTCCACCATCGCCTTGCTGAGCTCGGTCTGCTGGTTTGATGCCAGTACCAGGGTCAGCTCGCCGATCCGTTCGGCATGGAATCCTGTGGTATTGGGTGGCTCCGGCAGCAGCACCAGATCCAGTGATCTGTCAATCAGCAGGCGGGCAAGGTCCTCGTTGGGGTGCCCCTCGGCCCGTACTGCGATGCCGGGCCTGCGGGCAATGAGATCAAGCAGCCGTTCCTGCATGGCAAGAACCCACATGCTGCTGGTCGCACCAATGTGAATTCTGGATTCCATATCGGGCTGCAGGCTGACTTCCTGCAGTGCCCGGTTCCAGGTCTGGATCAGTGTCTGGGCGAAGGGGACAAGGCGTTCACCCTCGTTGGTGAGTTGCATATTGCCCCGATGGCGCACAAAAAGTTGAGCGCCAAGTTGATGCTCCAGCAGTTTGATCCGGGCCGAGACCGCGGCGGAGGTCACGAACAGATTCTCGGCAGCCCTGGAGAAGTGGCGGGTTCGACCGACCTCAAGAAAGGTCTTTAGCAGACTGATGTCCAAATGATGCAACGAGTTGGGAGGTTAGGCGCAGTGTAGCCATGGCCCGGTCCCGTGGTCCAGAAGATCTTGCGTTCAGGCCAGGGTGCGAATTCGATGATTGTCAGTATCGCCAATGAGCAGGCGTCCGCCACGGTCGACAAAAACCCCATGGGGTCTTGCCAGGCCGCAGGACAGCGGATCGCCATCCGGCCCATCATGGATGGTGCCATCACCCGCCACGGTCCGGATTGAATCTGCCACAGGGTCTATGACCCGAATGGTGTGGCTCTCCGTATCGGCAATGTAGATGAGTCCGTCTGCAGATACCGTAATCCCCTTGGGACCAGCCAGGCGAGCCGTGCTGGCCGTCGCGTCCCCCGGGTCGTAGCCGAATTTACCGTTACCGGCGAGATGCTGAATCATCCCGGTGGACCAGTCGATTCGATAGACAGCGTTTCCTTCCCGGAGCGCGAGCACGAGATTGCCCTGTCCGTCGAAAGCGATGGCCCGGGGGCCGAACAGCGATACGGTGTTGGCAGGCGCACCGTGGTCCGTCGGACCCGTTTCGCCATTACCGGCCACCGTGTCGATGATGCCACTTTGGAGATCCACCTTGCGAAGCCGATGATTGCCAATGTCGGCGATAAAGAGCCCGCCGTGGCTGTCAATTTCGATGCTGTGGGGTTGATTCAGCAGGGCAAGGGCGGCCGGACCACCATCGCCGGAGTACCCCGCTTCACCGGTTCCCGCCACGACTGACACCATGCCGCTACGGCGATCGACTCGCTGCACAACGTGGTTCTTCATATCGACGAAATAAAGATGCCCATCCGAATCAAAGCGAACCTCGTAGGGTTCATTGATGTCCGCTTCAAGGGCTGCGACCGGTGACCGCGCCAGCCCCGGGTTCCCGGTACCCACGACGGTACGAACGCCCTGGTCATCCAGGCACCGGATTCGGTGATTTCCAAGGTCGCAGAAGTAGACGGCATGGTCCGGACCCGTTGTGACCCCAAACGGCTCGGCGATCCGCGCGCTGCCGGTAGTGGGTCCGTCCTGGTAGAACCCGCGCTCACCATTGCCGATCAGAGTTCTGGTTTGCATGCTTTTGCTCCCGTTCGGTTCGCGGCTGTCAGCCCGGATTTTCCCAGTCGCCCCAGTTGATCTCCCGATATCGGAAGCCTCGCTCCAGAGTAGGTTTGACAACGCTGAAGTAGGGTGAAAGGTCGAAGTCCCTTGGGGTGAACAGGGAATAATGCCGGATGTGCAAGACTTCGTCCTCCAGATAGCCATGGGGTCCGCCAGTGTAGGTGGTTCGTTTTTCCACCCGTGGGAGGATTGGATAGCGTACGCTGTGAAAGGCCTGGGCAATGCGAGTGGAGCAGATCACCCGGGTTGGATCGCCGCTACCGAGGGCCAGCATGCGTCTTCGCCAGCGAACTGGTACCGGCGGCGTGGGAATCAGGTAGCGGGCGAGATCAACGATGTTCTTCAGGTCATATTGGAGCCCGATGCTGTCCATCATGAAGGTCAGTACCTGTTGCAGGTCGTCCTCAACCAGCCCGACGGGCCGACAGATGCGGGTATTGAACCCGTCGTACTTCGACAGCGGTACTGCGTGGACACCGTTTTGAAGATCAGCTTCGATCAGCATCGGCCTCGTATCGACCGCGCTGCGGGAAGTATCGGGGGCACTTGAGCCGTCGGCGGGGGGCAGGCGGCTCATGTCCCCGAGGTATAGCGCCGCGTGGGACCATGT
>JAQBUI010000154.1 GCA_027624035.1 Pseudomonadota bacterium
CGTTTTCGCGATTTTCTGCGGGCGCCTCCGCCTTGCTCTCACGAAAAAATCCAATTAATCAGAGCTTCCTGTGCACTCAAATCTTGAAACAATTCCACATTCCGACGTTGAACTGCCCTGTATTTTCTCCGAACAGCAGGTTTCGGACGCCGTTCCTCAAACCTCCAGAAGTAACCCACGGACAATTTTGTCAGGCAGGAAACTTGAGCATGGCGTGTCCGATCATCGAGCTTGATGTGCCACCGGGGTGGGCTGAGGTGATACCAGACCGCGGTGGTCGCTCAGCACCTTTGGGCTAGAGTGGCTGGTGTCCCGACTGCATCCTGTGATCGTTTATACTCGAGCCAAATGTAACGTCTATCAACCGGACCATTATGGCTCATACGATCGAACCAGCGACCAGTGGCCGTGCCAAATGTCGTGGGTGTGGCCGCAACATCAAGAAGGATGAGCTGCGGTTTGGCGAACGGTTGCCCAACCCGTTCGCGGATGGCGGTGACATGACGCTGTGGTTCCATCCTCTGTGCGCCGCTTTCAAGCGCCCGGAGGCACTGGTCGAGGTCATTGGAGAATCCTCGCTCCCTTCAAAGGACCAACTGGAACAGATCATCGAGGTTGGCATCGCCCATCGGCGAGTGGTACGGGTTGACGGCATTCAGCGGGCGCCCAGCGCCAGAGCCCGATGCCGGCAGTGTCGTGAGCCCATCGTGAAGGATGACTGGCGGATTCCACTGGCATTTTTTGAGGATGGAATGTTCAATGCCTCTGGCTACGTTCATACCGGCTGCGCGACCGACTACTTTGGAACAGCGGAGCTGATCGATCGTATTGTGCATTTCAATGCAGAGGTGCTCAGTGACGAGGATCTGGTAGAGATCCGTCAGAGCCTTCAATAACCGACAACCAACTTAAAGACAGGAAGGATTGGCAATACCATGTTTGATAACCCGCGAGCAGTACTCGATGCCTGGCAACAAGGCGTAAATGACCGCAACGTCGAGGCCCTTATTAGTCTCTATGACGACGGGGCCATCCTGCTACCGACATTCTCCAGCCGCACCATGCGAACCCCGGAAGCTGTGAAGCAGTACTTTGTTCAGCTCGGTGCCCGAAATGGGTTGCACGTCGGCCTTCATGAGCGAACCTTACGAATCCAGGAGATGGGTGACCGCATTGCATGCCTGTCGGGAATCTACCGCTGGGAATTTGAAGTCGATGAGGAGCCGCTCTCCTTTGAGGCCCGGTTTACCTTTACCGTTGATCTCGCGCGCGGCGCACCGATCATTCACCATCATTCTTCCCAGGTACCCAGAGACCTCTCCTGATGATTCCCGCTACGGTTGCTTTCTGAATTCGACTGGTTTGACGACCGCGGGTGGCGGGTCCCGATGCGCTGGTAAAAGGGCGCTCGATGTTGGAGCATGACGGCATCTGAACTGCAGGGATCAACACCATGACGCAAGTGAGCTTTGCCGCGATCAAACCGGAACAGGCCACCTGGGTGGGCGCACTGGACTTTGATATGCGCCCCGGAGGGATCAGCCCGCGCCGGCTGCCGGCCTGGACGCGACCGCAGGTCCCCCAGGGACTGGACGTGATGCTGCGGATGCCATCGGGTGTCCGGCTCCGGTTCGAGACGGACTCCCGGTCTGTGGCAGTCAGTGTTCTCGTCACCAACATGAAGATGGGTGCTCAGCCAAAGCGCCCGGTGGTCTTTGACCTTGAGGTAGGAGATGAACTGCTGAGCCGGTCCACCACCGAGGGCAACACCATTGTTTATCAGGCAACCGGCGAATTCGAGGTGCAGCGGGGACAACCTGCCACCCTCACATTCGATGAGCTTAAGCCGGGCCCGAAAGTCTGTGAACTCTGGCTGCCCCACAACGCCTTTGTCGAACTCCACAGCCTGACCCTCGACCCCGGTGCCACCCTTCGCGCGGCCCCCGATGACCGGCCGCACTGGGTGCACTATGGCAGTTCGATCAGCCACTGCATGGAAGCATTGCAGCCTGGTCATATCTGGCCGGCAGTGGCGGCCCGGCGCTCGGGCGCTGCGCTGCAGAATCTCGGCTTTGGCGGCCAGTGCCATCTGGACCCGTTTGTGGCGCGGACGATCCGGGACAGCGGCGCTGATCTGATCAGCGTCAAGGTTGGCATCAACATCGTCAACATGGATTCCATGCGGGAAAGAATCTTTCCGCCCCTGTTGCATGGCTTTCTCGACACCATTCGGGAAGGTCGGCCTGATACGCCCATCGTGCTGATTTCGCCGATCTACTGTCCGTCTGCAGAGGATCACCCTGGTCCGACAGTGCCGGGTGCTGACGGCAAGTTTGGCGTCATTGGCGGCTCTGAGGAACTGCGCTCCGGCTCGATGTCACTGTCGCGCATTCGGGAACTCATCAAGGAAGTGATTCAGTCCCGCGGCGACCCGGCGCTGCATTACCTGGACGGGCTTGAGCTCTTCGGCGAGGCTGATGTTGCAGATCTGCCGGATGCACTGCATCCCAACCCACAGGGCTATGTTCGTATGGGAGAGCGATTCGCGGAAAAGATGCTGGGATCACTGGTCGCCGCATCGGGACAGCGGACCATCTGATTGGCATGGCGCACCAGAGAGTCATGCTGCTTGACGCTGGAATGGGCAAGACCCTGGGCATGCGAGGCGTTGAGATTCCGGCCACCATCTGGTCTGCCAATGCGCTGCTGGTAGCTCCGGAGGAGGTCGTCAATGTGCACCGGGAGAACATTCTGGCGGGCGCAGACATCATTACCACCAACAGCTACGGCATCATTCGCAGCGACCTCGCCAAGGAAAACATCGAGGACCAGTATGAACGCCTGAACTGCCTTGCAGGGGAACTGGCGCAACGGGCGGTGGCTGAAACCGGCCAGGGCACACGAATCGCCGGAAGTCTGCCGCCATTGAACGGCAGCTATCGACCGGACCGTGTGCTCTCGAGAGCCGCGACGTTGCCACTGTATCGGGAGCAGGTCCGGTGCCTGGTGCCATTCGTTGATCTGTTTCTCTGTGAGACGATGTCATCCATTGAAGAAGCGCTTGCGGCAGGTGAGGCAGCGGCCGAATCCGGCAAGCTGTTCTTTGTTTCCTTTACGCTGCATGATGATCACGAGGGGCGTCTGAAGAGCGGCGAGACTGTTGAATCAGCCATTGATGCCCTGCGACCGCTGGCCCCGTCTGGCGTTCTGGCCAATTGCTGCCTGCCGGAGCAAATCACCAGGGCCATGCCGACGCTGGTCGCATCCGGATTTGAATACGCAGGTGGCTATGCCAATGCGTTTGCCAGAGTGCCGAAAGACTGGTTGCTGGATGGCCGCAAGGAGAGTGATCGCAAGCTGGACCTCCGGCAGGACCTGGTTCCGCAGCAGTATTGTCACTTTGTTTCTGACTGGGTCGAGGCGGGTGCAAATCTCGTGGGGGGCTGCTGCGGTACGACCGCCGAACATACCCATGCCATCAGGCAGTGGTTGGCGGCTTGAGCCAACTTGGCAGATCCAGGACCGCCCTGCTACACTCGCCGCCTTTCTATGAGCGTCCGTTATGGCCCTGAGTACAGTCAATGCCAGAATTGCCTTCCTGAATGATGAGTGGAAGCACCGGGATGAACTGGCGAGAATCTACTCCCGAGAGACCCGGCACGCCAATACCACCAAACATGATATCGAGATCGCCAACGCCCGTCCGCTGGCCGAGGCAGGCGAACTGGAGCTGGACCGAAACGGCTTCACCCTGGTTCAGCATGAGGCGAAGTTCACAAACTTCGAGGACAAGGCAGGCATCGAGCGGGATTACTTTGCCGAAATGCGAGAGCTGATCCTGCGGCTGACCGGTGCCGAGGACGCCATCGGGATTCCTTTCTATCAGCTGCGCTCACGCCGCCCAGCCAATTTCTTTGACGCCTACTCGCTGTACATGCACTGTGATTTTGCTCTGACCACCTGGCAGACCATGGCGCAGCAGATCATTCGCGACCACGGTACCGGCAGGCAGTATCCGGCGCAGGAATGGGATTTTGCACTGTTCAACCTGTGGCGGCCGATCTATGAGACCACTCAGCAATCGCCGCTGACCGTGGTGGATGCGGGGACAGTCGACCTTGAGGACATTGTCGAATATCGCCTCGCCCCAACGGGTGAAACGTCGAAGGCGGCCCTGCCCGTCTTCAATCCTGCCCAGCGCTTCTACTACTTCCCGCACATGCGTACCGATGAGGTGTTGGTATTCAAACAGCAGGATTCGCGAGAGGGTGTGGCCAGGGTATGCCCACACACCGCATTTATTGACCCCAATGCACCGGCCGATGCGCCGGATCGCCGGAGTATTGATATCCGCATGCTGTGTGTCTATCCAAAGTCTGGTGGAGCGCCTGCTGCCAGGCCCCCTGGATGACCCGCTGCGGCGTTGATACAGGTCAACAAACGCGGGCGGTGTATGCGCTATTTTGTCTCCATGAAAAACCGAACTGACATGTCCGCCACGCCTCAATCCGTTCGCTGCGCCCGCTGCCCGGGTGAGGCCCGGTGTGAGCGGCTGCTGTCCGGTGAGCACGTTGACAGTACCTTCTGTATCGGCGCGCGGATCCCCGGCGACTCTTCTGCTGGTAGCCCGCCCAGGCCCTTTCCCCCGGGTTTCCTGGGCATGGTGATGCCAGCGAGATAGCCGCGGACCGCGCGGGTTGCCGATTCACCGTTCCCGCTGCTGGTGCCTGGCACCGACTTCTTCCTGCTCTCAAGACAGGCTTCCAAGACATTGACGACCGTCCTGAATCATGGTCAATTGGTTGTCGATTGTCCCAGGAGTCTCAGATGTCGCGTCTCAGCAAGCATGAAGTCCATAGCGAGCTAGT
>JAQBUI010000057.1 GCA_027624035.1 Pseudomonadota bacterium
ACGCCGTTGTCGTGCCGGGAAGTTTTCCGGACGGCACAGCGTGCGGCCAGAACTTCCATGAAAGCACTTCTGACAATTGGGCTTTGATTGGTCACTGCTGATTCGCCACCTGTGACTCGTCGTTCCGACGCTGAGTCTGCTCAGGAAACCTTTTGCTCCGCGCAGGTCAGCAGGGAAGAACACACCAGGGTTTCACCCACAAAAGCCTTGCCCGATGCCTTCATCCAGTGGCTGCGCAGATTGAGGATATCCACTTCCAGGCGGATCTGGTCTCCCGGGATCACCGACCGCTTGAACTTGGTTTTGTCCGTGCCGGCAAGATAGTAAATATACCCGTCATCCAGCGTTCTGTTGCGGCTCCTGAATGCCAGTATGCCCGAAGCCTGCGCTAGCGCCTCGACAATCAGTACACCGGGGAATACCGGTGTCCCGGGAAAATGCCCGGTGAACATCGGTTCGTTGATCGTCACATTCTTGATCGCCACAATTCGCTTGTCACTCTCGAATTCGAGCACACGATCCACCAACAGGAACGGATATCGGTGTGGCAGGTAATTCCGAATCTCTGTCACTTCCATTTTCATTCTCTGCTTCCTGTTTCCAGCCGCCGTACCCGCCGCAGCAGGCCCGAAAGCTGTTTGAATACCACGATATTGCGCTTCCAGTCCGCGCCTGGCATCAGGCCAGTGCCGGACGAATAACGCCCCCCCTTTGTAATCGACTGACTGACCAGGCTCATCGCTGTGATCTCCACCTGGTCAGCGATCATGATGTTATCGACGATGCCCACGCCGCCACCAATCAGGCAATAGCTGCCAATCGTGGTGCTGCCCGCTATCGCGGTGCAACCGGAAATCACGGTGTGATGGCCGACCCTGGTGTTGTGCCCGATCTGCACCTGATTGTCGATTTTGACTCCGTCCCCGATCTGAGTATCGTTCAGCGCGCCCCGGTCAATGGTGGTGCCGGCGCCAATCTCGACGTCATCGCCAATCACCAGCCCGGCCGTCTGGGGAATCTTCACAAACGTGCCGTCCGAGGCGTCAAACTCAAAACCAAAACCGTCGGCGCCGAGTACCGCACCACTGTGCACCGTCACCCGGTTCCCAAGACGAACCCCATGATAGACAGAAACGTTCGCAAACAGGCGTACGTCGTTGCCTGTGACCGTTCCCTCACCAACGAAGACACCCGCCCCGATGGCACTGCCGTCGCCAATCTTCACACCGGCCTCGATGACCACGTTCGCCCCGATGGTGACACCAGCACCGATGCGTGCCGCGGGGTCGACTATCGCGGACGGGTGGTGCTTTCCGTTTGGCTTTGGCGTGTCGTCAAACACCGTGGCAATCCGTGCCCAGGCCAGCCTGGGTGATTCGGCCACCAGACAGGCTGACGAACACGCGGGCCGGTCCGCTTCGGCGAGCACCACGCAGGCGGCCCGGGTAGTGGGCAGATACTTCCTGTACCCGGAACTGAACAGAAACGTCAACTGATCGCTGCGAGCGTCCTGCAGGCTGGCGATGCCACTGACCTCGATCGAAGCATCACCGTAAAGCGGCAGATCGAATTGATCTGATATTTGCCCGAGGGTCAGCTTCAAGAACGTTTACTGTTTCTTGCCCATGGCGTTCAGTTGTTCGGTTACCCTGCGGGTGATGTCGTAGACATCGCCTACGTATAGCGCAGCGTTGCTGGGCAGAATGATGTCGTAGTCTTCGGTGCGAACCAGTTCCTCAATCGCCCGCGACAGCTTGTGCTGGGTTCCGGCAAACAGTTCCTGCTGACGGGCCTCCGCCAGTCGCTGCAGTTTCTGTCGCTCGTACTGAAAATCCTGGTTCTTGGTTTCCAGTTCCTCGGACAGTTTACGCTTCTGGGTTTCACTCATGACATCAGCGTCTTTCTGCATCCGCTCAAGCAGCGCGGCCGCGTCAGACTGCAGTTTTCGGATGGCTGCTTCCTGGGGCTTGAGTTCCTCCTGGATCTGCGCGAGCAGTGCCTTCGCCTCATCCGAGTCCACGAGTGCCTGCTGAACGTTGACCACGGCAATCTTGACTTCAGCCAGGGTGGCGGCTGACAAAACCATCAGCAGCAGACTGGCAGCGATGGCCAAAACGGGGTGTCTCATTGTAAGTCTCTCCTTAAAATAGATAACTTCTTGTTGGTTACTGCGCTTTAAATGGGGCCGTCTTTTGTTGGGGCCTCGAACAGTAAGGGACTCGGAAAACGACGGGCGCAGATGTTTGCACATCCCACCTTCTATTGCAAAAAGTACCGGTACGGTCATTGTCGCCCCCCCGTAGCGTGTGACCTGTACTGCATCGGCAGTGCTACCCTCAATTGGATAGGCAATTGGCTAGAAAGTTCGCCCAAGTTCAAACTGGAAATCCTCCGACTGATCGCCCGGCTTCTCGTTGAACGGGAACGAAATCGCCATGCTGATTGGCGCAAACCCTGTCACCCATGTGACCGCCCACCCCGCGCTATAGCGCAGTTCGCCATCACTAAGGTCATTACAGACGATACTCACAGCCGGGCAGTTTGTGTTGAAGACATTACCGGCATCAATAAAAAGGGCTGACTTGATCTGCCGCTGATCTTCAATGAAAGGGAGCGGGAACAGCAATTCGGCACTGGTCTCAACCAGCACGTTACCACCAATCGGGTCCAGTTGAGGGAACGGGTCCAGTGGAGATGGCGTTGCCCGCGGTCCAAGTGAGTTGATCTCGTAACCCCGGATGGCACCCATGCCTCCGGTGAAAAAGTGCTTGTAGAACGGGAATACGTCGGTGGAACCGTAAGCATCGCCATAGCCGAGGTCTGCTCGCAACCTCAGCACGAGGTTCCTCATCAGGGGGAAGAATATCTGCCCGCTATAGTTGATCCGATAGAATTCGAGCTCACTGCCCGGAACCGTCATCTCAAATGAGACCCTCTGGGACTTTCCGCCCGTGGGTAACAGACCGCGATTGAGCGCAGACATGGCGTAGGTTGCCGTCAGCGTCAACAGATTGAACTTCTTGCCCTCGGAGAACAGAAACTGCGAGATTTCCTGGGACGGGAAGATGCCCTCCTTGATTCTGGTGTTCTCATAGCCGAAGCTGAACCCAAGACGAGACACCTCGCTCACCGGGTAACCGAAATTGACCGCCCCGCCCACGCTGTCGGTTGAAAAGCTCGCGATGTTCCTCTCCTGAAAGTCGCTCTTGCGATAGAACATCGAATAGCCCCGGCTGACGCCATCAACCGTGTAATAAGGGTCCAGAAACGAGAAGTTGAGCGAGGTCTGGAAGTCGCTCTGGTTGATCCCGATGTTGATGGAATTGCCGGTGCCGAAAACGTTGGACTCCTGGTAGGAGGCACCCAGAATCAGGCCCGTGCCACCGGCATAGCCCAGGGTTGCGGAAATGGCGCCCGATGGCTGTTCCTCCACCGTGTAGTTCACATCAATCTGATCTTCGGTGCCCGGTACCGTGGGAGTCTCCACATTGACTTCCTTGAAAAAGCCAAGCCGCTCCAGACGGACCTTCGATGCCTCGATGGCCGCGGTCGACGCCCAGCCGCCTTCCATCTGCCGCATTTCCCTGCGCAGCACCTCATCGTGAGTCACGGTATTGCCGCGAAAGTTGACCCGCCGGACGTAAGCTCGCTTGCCCGCATCGACGAAGAATTTCACGGCAACGGTTTCGCCGTTGCCGTCCATGGTGGGCTGGCCCGTGGCGCTGGCGAAAGTATAGCCAGCATTGCCCAGCGCCCGTTCGATGCGATCTTCAGACAGGGTCATGAGTCGCCTGGAATAGACATCTCCTTCTCTGGAGAGCACCAGAGAGCGCACGTCCTGCTCGCTCTCATCGTGGAGTTCACCCGCGATATCAACGCTGGAAATCAGGAATCGCTCGCCTTCCACCACGTTGATCGTGATATAAACATCTTCCATGTTGGGCGCGATGGACACCTGGGTCGAGTCCACCTGGAAATTCAGATAGCCGCGGTCCAGATACCACGATTCGATGGTCTCGAGGTCTGACGTCAGTTTTTCCTTTGAGTACTGATGATCCTTGGTATAGAAGGAAAACAGTGTCGGCAGCTTCAGCTCCATCAAATCCAGCAGGGTCTCATCGTCCCACAGCGTGTTGCCAACAATGTTGATGTGCCTCACCGCAGACACGTTGCCTTCATTCACATCGACTTCAATGGCGACACGGTTACGGGGCAGATCCCGTACTTTAGTCGTGATCTTGGCATCATACCGCCCCTGGGAGACATACTGTCTTTCCAGGTCGGCTGCGATGTGCTCAAGGGTGACTTTCTTGAAAATCTGTCCTACCGCCAGGCCAGACTTGCTGAGCCCATCAAGCAGATCATCTTCCTTGATGGCCTTGTTACCGTCGAACTCAATGGAGTCAATCGATGGTCTTTCCTCGACCACAATCACCAGAACGTTTCCATCACGCCCGACCCGGACATCATCAAAGGAGCCGGTGTCGAACAGGGACTGAATGACATTGCGGATGTCGACCTCGTTCAGGTCATCCCCAACGTTGTAGGGAATGGCACTGAATACCGCTCCGGCGGAGACTCGCTGGAGCCCTTCTACCCTGACGTCCGTGAATACGAATGCCTGGGCAGCACCTGCCGAAACAATCGAGACAATTAGGCCAAAGGCCGCGAGCCAACTGCTGACTGACTTCATTCGGGAATCATCAAAGCCTGGTTAAATCGTTATAGAAAGCCAGCACCATGATGCCAACAATGACGAACATACCCATCTGCAACCCCCAGACCTGGACCCGTTCGGGTATCGGTCTGCCAGAGATGAGTTCGACGGTGTAGTAGAGCAGATGACCACCGTCAAGAACAGGGATCGGCAACAAATTGATCACCCCAAGACTGATGGACAGCAGCGCAATGAAGCCAATGAAACTCTCAAGCCCGGACTGGGCCGTGGCATTGGCGACCTGGGCAATCGTGATGGGCCCGGAGAGATTCTTAGGAGAGATGGCACCAACGATCATCTTTTTGATCGACTCAAGGGTAAACAGGGTGACATCCCAGGTCTTTGCGATGGCAGGGCCGAGCGCCAGATACACTGGAAAACTGACCACCCGCTGCATCTCCAAAGGCACTTCGATCGCCTGCCTGGATGCACCGATAAAACCTATCCGCCTGCCATCCCGTTCCATCGCTTCCGGCGTCACGATGATCTCCACCGTCTCAGTGAAAGCGTAGGTCGCGCCCGGCTCACCTCTCAATACCTGTAGTCGAAGACTACGTTCCGGCGCTGCCTGAATCATTGTGACCCACTCGGTCCAGTCCGAGATCTCCCGACCATCGACTGCCAGCACGCGATCGCCGGGTTTCAGACCTGCCGCCTCGGCCCGACCGCCCTCGACCAGGGAGGCCACCACCGGGGGAATAGGTGGGTAGGCCAGGGCAAGCCCAAGCTCTGACGTTGGATAGGGCTCTTCTGCCCCCCGCAGCCAATGATCAATGGGAATGCGATGATCCCTTGAGAAGTCCATTGTCTCTGCCACGGTGATGATAATCTCGCCTGACTCACCGAGGCGCTCAAACAGTCGAAGGTTGACATCAGACCAGGTGTCCACGGCGACGCCGTCCACCGCGATGATCTCATCACCGGCGCGCAAACCGGCCTGGCCCGCCATCGATGCCGGGTCCACTTGCCCCAGTTTCGGCACCACACCAGTCACACCCACCGTGAACAAGACCCAATAGGCAACGATCGCAAGCAGGAAGTTCGCAATCGGGCCAGCGGCCGTAATGGCGATCCGCTGCAGCACCGGCTTGCGATTGAAGGCAAGATGCAGTTGATCATCAGGCACATAGCCTTCCCGCTCGTCGAGCATCTTGACGTAACCGCCCAGGGGGATCAAAGCGACCGCAAATTCGGTTCCCTGCAACGGCTCGTTGGATCGGGTTCCAATTCGCTGTCCTTCCGGTGGTGGGACCGGTTCCGGAGCGGGTCCCCGGCGCATGTAGATGGGCTTGCCAAACCCGACGCTAAAGCGCAGCACATGGACATTGAACAGACGCGCCACCCAGTAATGACCGTATTCGTGAATAGTCACCAGAATGGATAGCGTGACGATCAGCGCCAGTATGCTCTGCAGTACTTCAATCATCTAAGGGTCTTGATCCTGTGTATCGCGAGTGCTCTTGCATGGCCGTCCATTTCGACGACGGCGTCTATTGTAGGAGCTTCGCTGGCTGATGTCTGTTCCAGAACTGATTCGATCACTATTGGGATATCCGTATATCCAATAAGTTCATCCAGAAAACTGGCCACGGCGATCTCATTGGCCGCATTCAGTGCAATGGACAGACTCTGGGGCTGGGTCGCCACTTCGCGGGCAAGGCGCAGGCATGGAAACCGCCCGATGTCGACTTCTTCAAAGTGCAGGTCACCGAGGCGCGCCAGATCCAGCGGCGGAACACCCGAAGTGACCCGGTCCGGCCAGGCGAGCCCATGGGCAATCGGCGTTCGCATATCAGGGTTACCCAACTGCGCCAGCACGGAGCCATCTTCATACTCGACCATGGAATGAACAATACTCTCCGGGTGAATCAGAACGTCGATGTGCCGGGGCGACATCCGGAACAGGTGGGCTGCTTCAAGCAGTTCCAGACCCTTGTTCATCATGGTGGCCGAATCAACCGAAATCTTGCGCCCCATCTTCCAATTGGGATGTGCGCAGGCCTGGGCAGGGGTCACGGTGGCCAGACGAACCGGGTCGACTCGCAGCAGCGGGCCGCCCGATCCGGTGAGAATCAGTCTTGTCACACCGCTCGAATGCGCCGCTGATCCATTGGCGAGGCACTGGAAGAGCGCGTTGTGCTCGCTGTCAATCGGAAGCAGCACGGCGCCGCTCCGATTGACCTCCGCCATAAAGAGCTTTCCGGACATCACCAGCGACTCCTTGTTCGCCAGCAGCGTCCGTTTGCCGGAACGCACCGCGGCGAGGGTGGGGCCGAGTCCGGCTGCGCCGACGATGGCGGCCATCACCGCGTCGACTTCAGCGGCCTCTGCGACCGCCAGGAGACTGGATTCGCCCCCCAGCACCTCAACAGAGGTATCCGCAAGGGCTTCACCCAGCCTCGCAGCACTGGCTTCATCCCGCAGCACCGCGAACCTGGGCAGAAATGCACGACACTGCTGTTCCAGTTTTCGCCAGTTGGTATTCGCCGTCAGCGCGTAAACATCATACTGATCCCGATGTCTTTTGATCACGTCCAGAGTATTGATGCCGATGGTGCTGGTCGCACCCAGGATGGTGACATTGATCATGTCTGATAGCCCATCAGGAGAATCATGACCGCAAAGACCGGCCCGGCGGCGAGCAGACTGTCGATGCGATCCAGCACGCCACCATGTCCCGGCAACAGATTGCTCGCATCCTTCACACCCGCGTAGCGCTTGAACATACTGATGGTCAGATCGCCCAGCACTGAGGTCATCGCCACAAAAAGACATCCCGCAACGAACAGTGCACCGCCCGCCCCGACCAGCATCGGTAGGCCTGCAATCATGGGGATCGCCACTGCGATTGCAATCGCCGTGGCCATACCACCGTAAAAGCCCGCCCAGGACTTGCCCGGGCTCACTGCCGGCGCCAGTTTGCGCTTGCCGAACGCCTTACCAGAGAAATAGGCTCCCACATCCGCTCCCCAGATCAGAAAGAACAACAGTACGATCAATACTTCGGCATCAGGTGCCGCCTTGAGCTGCAGCAGGGACATGAAACCGGGCACAAACAGGGGTAGACCGAGCAGACACCGGGTCACCCGGGAAGAGAAGATCTGGCTGCCACCGGGATAGGCGACCACCAGTGCCAGCGCGAGCAGCCACCAGAGCAGGCCGAGCGCAAGGATCAACACAGCGGGAAGATAAAAGCTCGCTCCCAAAACCATGCCCAGACCAGCGGCATAGGCAACACGCCCGGGGCCCTCGATGCCTGCCAGCCTTGCCCACTCCCAGGCGGCAATGACCAGCACAGCGCCAACAAAAACAGCGAAACCCGAGTTCTGAAGCAGAAACACCCCGGCCAGTGCGATCGGAGCCATAATCAGCGCCGTAATGATTCGCTGCCCGAGCACAGGCGACTCAGATTTCCATCAGATCAGTTTCTTTCGCCTCAAGCAGGGAGTCGATTCTGGCAACCATGTCGTCCGTCAGCTTCTGTACGATCTCCTCGCCGCGACGCTCATCGTCCTCGGAAATTTCCTTCTCTTTCAGGAATTCCTTCAGATCATTGTTGGCATCACGGCGAATGTTCCTGACCGCAATCCTGGCGTTCTCCGCCTCTGCCCTCGCGACACGGGTGAGTTCACGCCTGTTTTCCTCTGTCAGAGGCGGCATTGGCAAGCGGATATTCTCGCTTGCGGTCGCCGGGTTCAGGCCGAGGTCTGACTTCAGGATGGCCCTTTCGATCTGCGGAACCATCTTCTTTTCCCAGGGCGAGATCAGCAGCGTTCTGCCATCTTCCACAACAATGTTTGCGATCTGCTTGAGGGGTGTTTCATTGCCGTAGTACATCACTGAAATCCCGTCGAGAATTCCAGGATGTGCCCTTCCTGTCCGGATCCGGGCAAAGGCGCCCTCGAGTGACTCGATGGTCTTGCCCATCCGCTCGTGCGCGTCTTGCCTGATGTCCTCAATCACGGTTCGCCTCCCATGCTGGTCGATTGCCGCTGCTAACGGGCCTCGATCAGTGTACCTTCATCTTCACCAACGACAGCGTTGCGCAGGGCACCTGTCTTGTCCATCGAGAATACCCGGAGCGGCATCTTGTGGTCCCTTGCAAGGCAGATTGCAGTCAGGTCCATCACCCCGAGCTGACGTTCAAGGACGTCATCATAGCTGAGAGAATCAAACCGGACGGCGTCGGGATTGAGCATCGGGTCGGAGTCATAGACGCCGTCCACCTTGGTCGCCTTCAGCACGATGTCTGCGTCTACCTCAATGCCTCGCAGGCAGGCCGCAGAATCCGTGGTGAAAAACGGGTTGCCGGTCCCGGCAGAGAAGATCACCACGTTGCCGGAGCCCAGATGACGAATGGCCAGGCGTCGATCATACTGCTCGACGACGCCGCTCATCTGAATTGCGGACATCACGACCGTTCGGATGTTTGCCCGTTCCAGCGCATCACGCATCGCCAGGGCATTCATGACGGTGGCGAGCATGCCCATATGATCGCCGGTGACCCTGTCCAGCCCGGCTGCGCTAAGCGCCGCACCCCGAAACAGGTTTCCGCCACCGATCACAAGTCCGACTTGCACGCCGATTCCAACCAGCTGGCCGATTTCCAGTGCCATGCGATCAAGCACCTGTGGGTCGATACCAACGCCTTCACGGCCCAACGCCTCACCGGAAAGCTTCAGAAGGATCCGTTTGTAACGAGGCGTGGACTTGCTGTGCGGCATGATATCAGGTCAGTTGTGCTGCTACTTCCGCAGCAAAGTCTTCAGTCGCCTTCTCGATCCCTTCACCGACTTCATAGCGAGCGAATCGGATGACCGAGGCTTGCTCGCGCTTGAGCAGAGCACCGACCTTGATCTCGCCATCCTTGACGAAAGGCTGTTCCGTCAGGCTGATCTCCGCAAGGTATTTACGAACCTTGCCTTCAATCATCTTCGCCACAATCTCCGGCGGCTTGCCGGAATCATCCGCCTGGGCCTTGTAGATCTCACGTTCCTTTTCGATCACGTCTGCTGGCGCATCATCCGGGCCCACCACCAGCGGTGACGTCGCAGCGATATGCATGGCAATGTCCTTGCCAAGCTCAGCACTGCCGCCGGTCATGGCAACCAGCACGCCGATCTTGCCGTTGTTATGAACATAGCTGTGAACATGACCCTGATCGTCCTGGTCTCCAAACACTTCAGCCCGGCGAATCGACACATTCTCGCCAATCTTCTGAACGAGCGACTCGCGGGTCCCTTCGAGACCTGCCTCCAGCAACTTGTCGATGTCGCTCTCGCGTGATTCAAAGATCTGATCGGTGACCGTTCCAACGAAGCCGACAAAGTTATCATCCCTGGCCGCGAAATCGGTTTCGCAGTTGACCTCCACCATCACACCAAAACGACCATCGTCGGTCAGTCTGATCCCAATCAGACCGTCACTGGCAATCCTTCCGGCCTTTTTGGCCGCCTTCAGGCCACTGGATTTCCGCATGTTTTCGATCGCGAGTTCCATATCGCCATCTGCTTCCACCAGCGCTTTCTTGCAATCCATCATGCCGAGCTGTGTACGCTCGCGCAGTTCCTTCACCATAGAGGCAGAAATAGCAGCCACTGTCTCCTCCTTATATTTTGCAGATTTCGTTTAGATCATGAGACTCTGCATGAGCCCGATGACCGGTGCTAATCGCCCTTGGATGCCTCGTCGGTCGGGGCTGCCGGGTCGGCTGCCGCTTCTGCGGCCACCTCAGCAGCGGCGGGCTGCTCCGCCGGGGCGTCAGCAACACCGTCGGAAGCGCCCTCAACGGCTGCCGTTTGCGCGGCGGGCTCCTCAGAAACCGGCGTCGCTGT
This sequence comes from Pseudomonadota bacterium, assembly GCA_027624035.1. Lineage (GTDB taxonomy): Bacteria > Pseudomonadota > Gammaproteobacteria > Pseudomonadales > Azotimanducaceae > UBA7455. Next base: position 10,552 of record JAQBUI010000057.1, read on the forward strand.
CTCTGTTGCGGGTGCCTGCTCATTCGCTTCTTCGTCGGTGACCTCAACAAAGTCATCCTCGCTGACATCGCCCTGAAATTCGGCCTGGCCCTGAATCGCGGCATTCGCAATCGCTTCAACAAACAGACGAATCGAGCGGATTGCATCGTCGTTCCCCGGGATGACATAGTCCACCAGGTCCGGGTCGCTGTTGGTGTCCACGATGCCCACCACCGGAATACCGAGCTTTCTGGCTTCGGTAACCGCAATGTCCTCGTGGTCTACGTCCACCACAAACAGGACGTCCGGCAGACCACCCATTTCCTTGATACCGCCCAGGCTGTCCTCGAGCTTCTCCATGGTACGCTGGCGCGCCAGGGCTTCCTTCTTGGTCAGCTTGGCAAAGGTACCATTCGCGCTTTGCTCTTCGAGATCCCGCAGACGCCGGATCGACTGTCTTATGGTTTTGTAGTTGGTCAGCATCCCTCCCAGCCAGCGCTTGTCTACGTAAGGCATTTTGGCGCGGCTGGCGTGTTCCTTGACCAGCTTGCCCGCGCTTCGCTTGGTGCCGACGAACATGATCTTGTGGTGACGCGCCGTTTCAGCCCGCACGAACTCACAGGCCGTATCGAGGCAGGGAACCGTCTTTTCGAGATTGATAATATGGATGTTGTTCCTGGCACCAAAGATGAATCGATTCATCTTGGGGTTCCAGTATCTGGTCTGATGACCAAAGTGCGCGCCCGCCTCAAGCAGGTCCCGCATGGATACGCTAGACATAGTGACTCCGAATGGTTGGGTTAAGCCTCCACATCCCCCATGATTCAACCAACCGAAGCTGGCACCCGAAACATGTGACGGGACGTGTGAGTAGTTGTTGTCGTGTTGACGCCCATGTTGACGCCAGTGTTGACGCCAACCAGATTGTGTACAGCCGTTCTGCCAGCCCTCGCCAGCAGGCGCGGTTTATACCACATTGGCGTTCGTAAACCAAATATTAGTGCCATTTCTGATATAGTGTGCCACCCCGAGAAAAAGCGCCACCGGTGAATACTTTGCTGAAGAACTCAACCATTGAGATCAAGTCCCCTGAGGAAGTCGAAAAGATGCGGGTCGCGGGGGCTCTCGCGGCCGAACAACTGGAAATGATAGAGGAATTCATCGTGCCCGGCGTCAGCACCGCCGAACTCGACCGCATCTGCCATGAGTTCACCGTCAAACAGCAGCATGCGACGCCCGCGCCGCTCAACTACAACGGCTTCCCGAAATCCATTTGCACGTCGGTCAATCACGTGGTCTGCCACGGTATCCCGTCAGAGGACAAGATTCTCAAGAGTGGTGACATCATCAACATCGATGTCACGCCGCTCAAGGACGGCTTCCACGGGGACTCCAGCAAGACATTTCTCGTGGGCAAACCCACTGTCCTGGCAGAGCGTCTGGTGAGTGTCTGTCAGGAATGCCTGTATCGGGGCATCAGAACCGTCCGGCCCGGCTCACGCCTTGGAGACATCGGCCATGCCATACAGACTCACGCGGAGCGGCATCGGTTCTCGGTGGTTCGCGAGTACTGCGGCCACGGCATTGGCCGCATCTTCCATGATGAGCCCCAGGTATTGCATTACGGCAAGCCCGGTACCGGTTCGGAACTTAAACCCGGGATGACCTTTACCATCGAACCCATGATCAATGCCGGCAAGAAGGAAGTCAGGCTGCTGCCCGACAACTGGACGGTTGTCACCAAGGATCACAAGCTCACGGCCCAGTGGGAACACACTATCCTGGTGACCGAAACCGGCTACGAGATTCTGACCCATCGTTCAGATGACACCATCGCGCGGTGCGCGTAGTGGAACCCGAGGCCTTCCTTTCGGAAGAACTGAGAGCCACCAAAACGCCCATTCCCCTGTTCAAGCATGCGCTGGCGCGCTTCAATGACGACCAGGAGCAGCGATTCAGGGAAGGAACCACCAGTGCGGCTGATCTGATCCACGAACGGGCCGCGTTCATGGACCGCATTCTTCAGTTGGCGTGGAACCGTTTTGACTGGAATGAGCGGCTCAAGTCCTGGCGCAAGACACGAATCTCGCTGCTGGCGGTAGGTGGCTATGGTCGCTCCGAACTGCACCCCCATTCCGACATCGATCTGCTGATCCTGCTGGAACGTGATCACTACGATCTGCACCGGCACAACGTTCAAAGCTTCTGCACGCTGCTCTGGGATATCGGGCTCGAAGTGGGGCACAGCGTGCGCTCTATCAAGGAATGCAGGAACCAGGCCCGGGCCGACGTCACCGTCATGACCGCCATGATCGAGGCCCGAACCATCTGTGGCGACGATGAGTTGCTGACCCGAGTGAACAAGCTGATTGCGCCGGAGAAAATCTGGTCGGCCCGGGATTTCTTCCTCGCCAAGCGCCAGGAGCAGGACGAACGCCACGAGAAATCAGGCCACACCGAATTCAGCCTGGAACCCTCGGTCAAGACCTCACCGGGCGGCCTGCGGGACATACAGACCGTCATGTGGATCGCCCGGCGCAAGTACGGTACCGTCAACTTCGACGACCTGGTGAAGCTCGAATTCCTGACGCCCCGGGAAGGACGAACCCTGACAACGGGCCGGGAACTGCTGTGGAAGATCCGGTTCGCGCTCCACATGGTCTCCGGGAAGGAAGACGACCGCCTGCTGTTCGAGCACCAGCAGAAGCTGGCCGCCATGTTCGGCTATACCGACGGCAATCAGCTGGCGGTCGAACAGTTCATGCAGAGCTATTATCGGACCGCACTTGAAGTCAATCACACCAGCCGCCTGCTGCTGCAGCATTTCGAAGAGGAGATCCTCCAGACCGGAAGCAGCGCAAAAATTGAGCCCGTGAATGAGCGCTTTCAGTTCCGTAACGGCTACCTTGAAGCCATCCATGACAATGTGTTCATCGACTACCCCCCGGCGCTGATGGAGATGTTTGTGATCATGGGCAATACCGAGGACAGCCAGGGCGTACGGGCTTCAACCATCCGCCTGGTTCGCCGGGACGCCCATCTGATCAATGACGAATTCCGGCAAGACCCGGTGGTCACCGGCTACTTCATGGACCTGCTGCGCTCCAGATACCATTTGTTCTCCCAGCTCCGGCGCATGGTTCGGTACGGTATTCTTGGCGCGTACCTGCCCGAGTTTGCCCGGGTGGTGGGCCAGATGCAGTTCGACCTGTTCCACATCTATACGGTCGATGCTCACACCTTGCAGGTGGTCCGCCACATGAGGCGGTTTCGCTATGTCAGCGAGGAACAGCAGTTCCCTATTGCCGCCCACATCCACCATCGCCTGCCAAAGGTGGAGCTGCTGTATATTGCCGGGCTGTATCACGACATCGCCAAGGGCATGGGCGGAGACCACTCGGAACTGGGTGTGGAGCAGGCGCGCGCGTTCTGTGAGCGTCATGGGCTCGGCACCTGGGACACCAACCTCGTCTGCTGGCTGGTGCGAAACCATCTCGTGATGTCCACCACGTCCCAGCGCAAAGACATCCAGGACCCTGAAGTCATCCATGAATTTGCACTGCTGATTCAGGATCAGGTGCGTCTGGACTACCTTTACTCACTGACCGTAGCGGACATCAATGCAACCAACCCGACCCTCTGGAACAGCTGGCGGGCAACGCTACTGTCGCAGTTATATGTGGAAACCAAGAAAATGCTCCGAAACGGCCTCGAGAATTATGTGGATCGCAGCGAATATGTTCAGGAGACGCAGAACCACGCCATTGCACGGCTGGCCGAACACGGCCTGACCCGCGACGAGATACTCGGCATCTGGAACAACGTCGACGATGACTACTTCATCGGCGAGTCTGTGGCTGACATCACCTGGCATACCGCCGCCATTCGGGATCACGACCTGGAAAGCGGGCCGCTGATTCTCATCAGGGATGACGTCTCCCGCCGCAGGATGGACGAGGGTTCAACCCAGATCTTTGTGCACATGACCAATGCACGTCGAATCTTCTCCTCTATCGTTTCGGCACTCGGCGCACTGGGGCTGGAAATCATGGATGCGAGAATTGCCAGTTCATCATCGAATCTTGTGTTCGATACGTTCACGGTGCTGGAGGCTGATGGCCAGCCGGTGGGGAACAATGCGGTTCGCCGGGACAGGATCATCAATACCATACGCAAGTACCTCGAACCCGGTCACGTGCCAAAATCCAGGGGGCGCCGGACGCCAAGGGCACTCAAGCAATTCAAGGTCCGCACGGAGGTCAGCATCTCTCATAGCCAGAATCACTCGATTCTGGATGTGACCGCCCTCGACCGGCCGGGACTGCTTGCCATCATCGCCGACATCCTTGCCGAGTTGGACATCGACCTCCAGAGCGCGAAGATCACCACCCTTGGCGAACGGGTGGAAGACATCTTCCACCTCAGCAAGGATGGCGCAGCACTGCTCGACAAGGACCTGCAGGAAACGCTAACGTCCAGGATCTGCGATGAACTTGATTCCACCCTCGATACTGCGGTCGCCTCATGAATCCACGTCTGGACAAGCTCCACCCTTACCCGTTTGAACAACTGAGTGCACTGCTCGCCGGGGTCAACCCACCCGATGGCCTGCCGCTGATAGCCTTGTCTCTGGGAGAACCCAAACATCGTGCGCCGGATTTTATCATCGAACAATATCGCGACCCGGAGACAATCGCCCGTGGCTTTGGTACCTACCCCCCCACCCGCGGCCTGCCCGGGCTGCGCGGGGCCATTGCCGATTTTGTCACCCATCGGTACCACCTGGCAGCACCCATTGACCCGGAAACCCAGGTACTACCGGTAAACGGTACCCGAGAGGCACTTTTCGCGATTGCCCAGGCGGTGATTGACCCGAGCACCCCGAACCTGACTTTAATGCCCAATCCCTTCTATCAGATCTACGAAGGGGCAGCGATACTGGCCGGCAGCACACCCGGATATGTCCCCTGCACACCCGCAACCGGGTTCAACCCGGACTGGAGTGGAATCACTGATGATCAATGGCAGGCGACCAGCCTGGTCTATCTGTGCAATCCGGGCAATCCCAGTGGCTCCGTCATCGGGATTGGTGAACTAAAGGAACTGATCAGCAAAGCGCAGGAGCATGACTTCATCATCGTTTCCGACGAGTGCTACTCGGAGATCTACGCCGATCAGCCACCGCCCGGCTTGCTGGAAGCCGCCAGTGCCATGGGACAAACCGATTACCGACGCTGCCTGGCTTTCAATAGTCTGTCGAAACGCTCCAACCTGCCGGGCCTGCGGTCCGGCTATGTCTGTGGCGATGCACAAATCATAGAACGATTCCTGTTGTACCGGACCTACCATGGCTCCGCGATGTCGGTACATAACCAGTGGGTCAGTGAACTCGCCTGGCGCGATGAGGCCCACGTCGAGGCCAATCGTCAACTGTACCGCGAAAAATTCGAGGCAGTGATGGACATACTGGAAAACGTCTGGCCAATGCAGAAACCGGCCGCCGGATTCTACCTGTGGCCGGAAACCCCGATCCCTGATGAAGAGTTTACCCGCCTGCTGATTGGCGAAGCGAACGTCAAGGTCCTGCCAGGGAGCTACCTCTCGAGGGAATCAGAGGGCCAGAACCCTGGTGCCAATCGGGTGCGCATGGCGCTGGTGGCGAGCCTGGACGAGTGCGTTGAAGCCGCAGAACGCATTCGGGATTTCTGGCGACGCTTCTGAACAGTTGACTGGCGGCGGTTGGGGCGTCGTTGACAGGGCCACATCCGGTGGCTGCCCGGAGTCTGCCTTGCCGCATCGAAAAATCGGGCTAGAATAGGCGCCTTCAATGAAGGGCAGGAAAAGTTATGTATAGTTTGGCATTCGGTATCGGCACTCAGAACGCCAATGGAGACTGGCTGGAAGTCTATTTTCCCGCGCCGATCTTCCGACCGGACGAGTCCACGCTCAAAGCGATCGCCTCCATCGTGAACTATAACGGCGGCAATGCAGATATTATCCTGGACGACCAACTGCTCGGCAGACTGGCAGACGCTCCCCTGGATGAGGGTCAGCGCGGCAACCTGAAACTGATGGTCGGGTCCCGGCGTCCCTGCGTGCTGACCCTCCTTGAGTCAGACAGCAAACCTGCTTCGACGCCCGAGGTTTATTTGAAGCTCCATCTTCTGTCCCATCGTTTCGTCAAGCCCAACGAACAGAACCTCGATGACCTGTATGCCCTTTTGCCGAACGTCGCCTGGACCGAGATTGGTGCCGTGGACCTGGCGGAAGTCACCAGCATGCAGTTGCGAGCACGAACCGAGGGGCGGGTCCTCGAAGTTGCGGCGGTGGATAAGTTTCCAAAGATGACCAATTACGTCATCCCAAGCGGCGTTCGCATCGCGCACAGTGCCCGGGTACGCCTTGGTGCCTATCTCGGCGAGGGTACCACCGTCATGCACGAAGGCTTCGTCAACTTCAACGCCGGGGCGATGGGCCCCAATATGATTGAGGGACGCGTTTCCCAGGGGGTTACGGTGGGTTCCGGAAGTGATCTCGGCGGCAGCGCCAGCACTGCAGGAACCCTGTCGGGCGGTGGCAATATCACCATCACCATCGGCAAGGACTGCCTGATCAGCGCCAACGCTGGTACCGGCATCCCCCTTGGTGATCGTTGCACCATCGAGGCGGGGCTTTATATCACGCCGGGTACCGTGGTCCAGGTGATGGATGAAGACAAGAACTTTTTCAAGCTGGTCAAAGCACGTGAACTGGCCGGACAGGGAGATATGTTGTTTATTCGCAACTCCCAGAACGGTGTCGTGGAATGCCGCAGCAACAGAAAGGCCATCTCCCTGAACAACGCTCTGCATGCCCACAACTGACCCATCGGCTGACGAGCGCGCCAGCGAGAACGTACTGCAAGCCAGCACCCTCGCCCTGACCCAGGAGCTGATATCCAGGGCTTCGGTATCACCAGACGATGGCGGCTGCCAGGACCTCCTAACCCGGCGTCTGAGTGCCCTGGGGTTCGACGTAGAGCCCATGCCCTTCGGCGACGTCACCAACTTCTGGGCCGTACGTCCCGGTAGCAGTGCCGGACCAATCCTTGCCTTCGCAGGCCATACGGACGTCGTGCCGACCGGGCCAATCAACGAGTGGAAGACTGATCCCTTCACCCCGGTGATTGAAGACGGACACATCATTGGCCGCGGGGCAGCAGACATGAAAGGGAGCCTCGCCGCGATGATCACGGGACTGGAACGATTCCTGGCAAGCCATCGTCAATACGCCGGGGCACTGGCGCTGCTGATCACCAGTGACGAGGAAGCCGATGCCATCAACGGGACCGTCAAGGTCATGGAAACCCTCCGGTCGAGGGGTACCCATATCGACTGGTGCGTGGTCGGCGAACCGTCAAGCAGCGAGCGCCTGGGTGACGTCATTCGCGTCGGGCGCCGCGGCTCGCTGAATGCATCACTGACCGTGACAGGCCAACAGGGACATGTGGCCTATCCCAATGACGCGGTGAATCCGATTCATGTGGCCGCTCCGGCCATCGCAGAACTGACGAGGACTGTCTGGGACAATGGCAGTGAATACTTCCCACCCACGACGATGCAGATTTCGAATATGAACGCGGGAACGGGCGCAACGAACATCATCCCCGGGACGCTGACGCTTGCCTTCAATTTCCGATTCTCCACCGAGTCGACCCAGGAAACACTGCAGTCAAGAACCGAGGCCATACTGGATCACCATGGTTTGAATTATCAGATCGACTGGCGATTGTCGGGGCAGCCGTTCATCACCCAGGGAGGCAGGCTGATTCCCGCCGTGCAGGCAGCCCTGCAGCAAGTTGCCAACATTGACCCGGAGCTGTCTACTGCCGGTGGGACCTCCGATGGTCGATTCATCGCACCTGCCGGTACCGAGGTCGTTGAACTGGGGCCGTGCAATGCAACCATCCACAAAGTGAACGAACGCACCCGCATCGAAGACCTCAACATTCTGTCCAGGGTCTATACGGATATCATGTTGCGCCTGCTGGCATCCCGATGAGTGAGACCCGATTTCCCGACATCGAGATCTACGTCAAACACACCGATGTCAGCACCATCGTGGACTGGCTCCGCTGCAGCTTCACGGTCAGCGAACTGTCCGCCACCCGATTCAGGTTGACAGGCACGGCAGAGCAGTCAGAACCATGCCAGTGCGTGGTATTCCCCGATGCCGTCGAAGGCGGATTCACATCGGTCTGGTTCAAACCCAACATGACACCCTGGCCGACGGACCTCGACTGTGCCCGGGACGCTTTTGCCTGCCTGAAGACCCAGATCCGCTGCAGCAGTGGACCGTGGGACGGCGCCGACGACGACAACGGCTGGCTCCAGATTGATGCCAGCGGTGTCGCGACCATCTCCTGGAAATGAAGAGCCTGGGAATGAAAAGTCTGGCACTTTACCTCGGCACTGCCATCGTCAGCTGCATGGTGTTCGCCATCATCTATGCACCCGCCCCACTCGCCTGGCGTCTGGTTGAGTCCCACGTCAAAATACCAGACCTTGCCATATACAGCATTGACGGCTCGGTCTGGGAGGGCACAGCTCAGTTGCAGTACCGCGCATTTCCGGTCTCCACGCTGCAATGGTCGCTCGTACCATCATCCCTGCTCTCACTGCGAGCTGACCTCGCCCTCGTGGCCACCGGGGCGGGCCATCGGCTTGCCGGTAGCGCATCCATCGGGTCAGGCGTGACCTCCATGGCCGACATCACCGGATACCTGCACAGCGATTACATCAATGCTATGGCCACGAATCACGGCATGCAGTTCTCCGGACAGATCGATCTTGCAGGTGTTACCGTCACGACCGACAACGCATGGTTTATCGCCGCCTCGGGCGAGCTTGAATGGACCGGCGGGCTGGTGTTGCTGCCCGACCCGAACCGGGGACAGTATGCCCTCGATCTGCCACCAATGTCTGGCGATCTGGCCCTTGAAGGCGAAACGCTGACCCTTTTGGTGACCCAGCAGCGTTTACCAGTCATCGATGTGGCCCTGGCGCGTTCAGGCTGGGCGACCCTGGGTTTCAGGGCGAGACTGATAGAGCTGGCCGGTTTGCCATTGGCCGTCCCAGCGGCGCCTGACGATGCCGTTTTGATCGTAGAAGAGAAAATCCTGTGACGAAATCCTCGCACCATGACGATGGCAGCAGATTCACATCCTTGCTATGGTACTTCGACTGGGTTCGGCGATAACACCGTGGAAACGTTTCTCAATATTTGGCAACAGCACGAGCGGCGATTTGCGACCGCTGTCTGTGTCATGCTGGTTGTTCTCATGATGGCCGGAGTCATGAAAACCGTCATGTTCGTCATTGATGACCTGAACCCGGTCGCTGGCCCACCCGTCGACTCACCGGTTGCGGCCCGCCAGTCCGCCAGACGTTTTAGCGTAGCGGAACTCGATCTGTTCGGCCGCGTGGACGCAGAGGCGCCGCGGCCAATCGTTACCGATGCACCAGAAACCAGGCTGAACCTCGAACTTCAGGGCATCTTCGCATCCGATGATCCAAATGATTCGGCAGCCATTATCGGCCAGAAGAACACGAGCGAGCTGTATCAGATCGGCGATTCGATTTCCGGTGATGCGACACTGGATTCGGTACATGGCGACCACATTCTCATCCGTCGCGGTACGCGTCTGGAAAAGCTCCTGTTCAGCGATGACTCAATGCGTGCACCTGAATTACAGACCACAAGAAACGAGCCGCCGAAACTGTCCGAGACATCCGATTCACGCACTCAGCGCCTTGCCGAGATCCGCCAGCGAATCGAGACCCGGCGGATAGAGCGAAGTGAGCAAACGGACACCGAGGGCAGCAGCCAACCGGACTCCCCTGGGGCTTCCATCCGCAATTTTGTCGATGAGAATCGCGACATGATCGAGAATGATCCGGCAGGCGCCCTGTCCAGATTGGGAGTTCAACCCGTCGAGAACGGTGCCGCCAAAGGATACCGGCTGGACAATAACAACCCGGTTCTGTCACAGGCAGGGCTCAGGAGTGGCGACGTCATCATGTCGGTCAATGGCAGGCCGGTGGGCGTTGCTGCCAATGACTCCGCGCTGATCGATCAGGTCCTGGAACAGCGCCGGGTCCGCGTTGAAGTGCAGCGCGACAATCGTCGATTCTTTCTAACCGTACCCATTCCCTGACGGCCGGTTTTAGCCGTCATACCAGGAGTCTGAAATGAGAACAGCCCGCAGCATTGCCGCATCCGTGCTCATTGGAATCGTGCTGCTATCCACGGCAAACGGACAGGCCATCGAGGGACCCTGGACCATCAAGCTGATGAACAGCGATATCCGAAACTTCATCAACCAGGTCTCAACGATGACCGGCAGGAATTTCGTCATCGATCCCAGAGTGAAGGGCAATGTCACCATCATCTCCAATACCCCTATGGATTCTGCCGCCGTCTACGAGCTGTTTCTTTCGGTTCTTAGAATCCATGGCTTTGCTGCGGTCCCGGCTGGAAACGTCACCAAGATCGTCCAGCAGGTATTGGCCAAGCAGAGTGGCAATCCCATGGACTTTCAGGCCGCGGACAGTGAGGAACTGATCACTCACGTGATACCCGTCACCAATACCGCCGCCGAGGGCCTGGTCAAGATCCTGCGGCCCCTGATTCCACAGCATGGCCATGTGGCAAGTCTCGATACCCCGAATGTCCTGCTGATCAGTGACTATGCCAGCAATATCGAGCGCCTGGCCGAGATCGTAAAGAGGATTGATGTCACCGAGAACCTGACGATTGAAGTCGTCAATCTCAAGGAAGCCTGGGTCGAGGACATGATTGTCCTGCTGGAGCAGCTTGCGCCCGATGAAATCGGTAAGGGTGCCAAAGGGCCCAACCGGGTGAACATCGTTGCCAGTGAAAGGACCAACTCAATGGTCGTCAAGGGCGAACACGACACAGTTTCCAAGGTGATCGCGCTGGTCAACCGGCTCGACGTCCCGGCCAACCGTTCAGGCACCGTGCAGGTGATCAGGCTCGCCCACTCTGACGCGACTGACCTCGCAGAAATCCTGAAGAACCTCATTTCTGAAGGCGGCGACAACGGCGGTGACGGCGGCAAGAACGTAAAGGTCAGCATCCAGCCGGACGCGTCATTGAACGCCCTGGTCATCCGGGCAGACCCGTCGACCATGCTCGAACTAAAGGACATCATTGCCGACCTGGACGTGCGCAGGCTCCAGGTCCTGATCGAAGCGGCCATCGTCGAGGTCACCACGGATTTCACCAGGCAGCTGGGTACGGAACTGTTTGTAGGTGACGCCGCAAGTGGCAACGTGCCGGTCGGATTGACGGCACCCACAGGAACCATCGCCCAGATTCTGCAGAGCATCGCGACCAATACGCCGCCGACCAATCTCAATCTCGGAGAAACCCCGCTGCTGGCCGGCGGCAGGATTTCCCAGACAGGCAACAGTTTTGCGGTGATCGTGCGCGCTCTGGCATCCAACGGCGATGTCAACCTGTTGTCCACGCCCAGTATCACGACGATGGACAATGAGGAAGCCAAAATCCTGGTCGGCCAGACCGTGCCCTTTAGAACCGGCTCTACACTGAACGGCAGCACCGGCACCAACAACCCGTTTACCACGATCTCACGCGAAAACGTGGGCCTCACTCTCGAAGTGACCCCGCATGTACACGACGGAAACCTGGTACGACTGGAAATCCATCAGGAAGTCTCCGAGGTCGATCAGAGCAGCCTGCAGGCCATCGGTACAGAGGCAGCGGCGGATCTGATCACCAATACCCGAGAGATCACCACCACCGTTCTGGTGGACGACCAGGAGGTGATCATCCTGGGTGGGCTGGCGCGCGACAAGGCCAGCAAGTCCAACACGCGGGTTCCATTACTGGGCAGCATTCCAGTGCTGGGCATGCTGTTTCGCAGCAATACCCGGTCCTACGAGAAGGAAAACCTGCTGGTCTTCCTGCGCCCGACCGTACTGAGATCCAAAACCGATATCCAGCGGGAGACCAGCCGCAAGTTCTCCCGCCTGTACGAAGTCGAAATTGAAGGAAGCGACCCGGCGGAGCTGTTCAACGGCAACCGTCCCTGAGCCATGGCTGACCTGGCGCAAAGATCAGTAAACGGGTATCGCACCACAAGGCCCGGTTGATGAGTGTGCTGTAAGATACCTGTGAGGTTGCCGACCGACCCATTGATCATTGAGGTATCGTTGGAAATGCAGGCATTCCCAGCCTCCCGAAAGACCACCGCCGATTGGGTGCAACATGCTCACTAGGATGTGGTCCAGCCTGCAGAGCGGCCGCTTTCGTCTGACCCAGTGGCTACTGTTCTGCTGGATCAAACCAACCGTGCTCGGCATTGAACAGCTCAACTCAACGGCTGACGAACCTGTCTGCTACGTCCTGCCTTTGCGATCCATCGCCGACTTCCTGCTGGTCGACCGGCTTTGCCGGGATGCGGGCCTGCCGCGACCGGTGATGCCGATCAATCAGGTCGACGAGCACCGGGCGCTGTTCTTCCTGGGCCATTCTGAAGGCCTGTTTGGACGCCGCAGCCGACGGCGTCGCTCGGCACGTCTGCTGCGTCTGTTTGACCATCAGACTGGCCTCGACGCAAAGATCAAGATCGTCCCCGTCTCGATCTTCTGGGGCCATCAGCCGGACCGGGAGAAGTCCATCTTCAAGCTGATCCTGTCGGAGAACTGGACCGCCACCCACCGGGTCAAGAAAGCGCTGGCGATGCTGTTTCATCCGAACCATATCCTTGTGCAGTACAGCGCACCGGTGTCACTCGCGGAACTGATGGCCACCGAAGCGGACCGCAGCAAACAGATTCACAAGCTGCTCCGCCTGCTTCGGGTGCACTTCAAGAATCAACGTCAGGCCATCATCGGGCCGGACCTCTCACATCGACGCACGCTGATCGACACCATCGTCAGTAGTAACAACGTCCGCAGTGCAATCGACAAGACCATGGCGGCAGAATCAGGGCTGACCGAAACCACCCTGCTTCGCCGCGCTCATCAGTACGGAACCGAGATTGCCTCCCATCAGTCCTATCGTGTGATCCGCTTCTTTCACGTCCTGCTCTCCTGGCTCTGGCACAGGCTCTATGACGGGATCGAAGTCAATCGGATCCACATCCCCCAGAAGCTTGCCCAGTCCCACGAGATCGTCTATGTGCCCTGCCACCGCAGCCACATCGACTATCTGCTGCTGTCTTACGTCCTGTATCACAATGGGCTCGCACCTCCGCACATCGCTGCCGGCATCAATCTCAACCTGCCGGTCATCGGCGCGCTGCTCCGGCGAGGTGGTGCCTTCTTCATGCGACGGTCATTCCATGATGATCTGCTTTACAAGGCGGTATTCGATGAGTACATCCATCAGATGTTCATCCGCGGCTACTCGGTAGAGTACTTCATCGAAGGTGGCCGCAGCCGAACCGGCCGAACACTGCCGCCCCGAACCGGGATGCTGGCCATGACCGCCAGCAGCTACCTTCGGGACCCCGGTCGTCCGATCTGCTTTATCCCGGTCTATTTTGGCTATGAACGGATTCTGGAAGTCGCGACCTACATGAGTGAACTATCAGGCAAGACCAAAAAAGCAGAGTCGATCATCGATCTATTCAGGGTTGTCAGGTCCTTCAAGTACGCCTTCGGTGGCGTGACGGTAAACTTCGGAGAGCCCCTTGCACTCCCCGGATTTCTGTCCGAGAGGCGAACGCCAACGGACTCGCAGCCGCCAACAGATGAGGAGTTCCGGTCAATATGCCAGCAACTTGCCCGGGAACTCGTCACCAGGATCAATAGTGCAGCTGCTATCACGCCGGTCGCGCTGCTTGCCACCGCGCTGCTGTGTACCCGCCGCCTGACCATGGAAGAGAGCCAGCTCGCAAGACAAATCGACGTGCTGAGAACGATCGCAATGAGGGGCGCTTATGGGGGCAGGATCTCCGTCACGAACGTCCCCGCGGACCAGGCCATCAATCACGGGATTGATGTCGCGGGACTGAAGAGAACCGAACACCCGTTCGGGCCAACCATCAGCATGCCGCCCGAACGGGGCGCGCTGCTCACCTACTATCGGAACAACGTCGCCCATGTCTTCACAATCCCTTCACTGGTCGCCAGGTTCGCAGCCCATCAAGGCACAACGACCACGAGTGAAATATGCCGATACGTTAATGTACTGTACCCCTACCTCAAGAGCGAGTACCTGCTGCCCTACGCAATCGACGAAGTGGCTGACGTCTGCCGCGGGGCCGTCGGGGTTCTGCAGCAACTCGAACTGCTGCAAGTCTCGTCCGGACACATCTCGTCGCCCGCACCTGACAGCTATCACTATGCCGCCCTGACAGATATCGGAATGATCATCGAGCCGACCCTTGAACGCTTCTTCATCGTCGCTTCCCTGCTTGAGACCAGAGGCGCCCAGCAACCGGAAGTCATCCAGGCGAGTGCTGCCAGCATCGCACAGAAGCTGTCGACCTTGTTTGGCATCAACTCTCCAACGTTCTTTGAAAAGTCATTGTTCGCTGATTTCATCGCAACGCTGAGGAGTGAAGGAATGATCGAAGCCGGTCAGGACGGCTACTGTACATCGAATGCTTTTACCGGGTTTATCGCTGAAACCGCACTCACCCTCGACAGCGATCTCAGATATCACGTACTTCAGGCTGTGGAGAACGCCGAGGTGACATCAACCCGGGCCGCCGACATAGACGTCATAGCGAACGGCAGTCCCCCTTAGCGAGTAGCTGGGAGGCGGCAATCGATCATCGCCAGAATGCAGGGGCCGCTTCAGCACGACTCGCGGGCACCCGGTATTGATTGCAGTCTGAACCAGGACTGCCGCGTCCTCGTCCGTTCCAAGGAATCGCTGTAGTAGCTGCATCTCACCTTTGACCATTGCCCTTTTTCGTCGCGCGGGAAACATGGGGTCCACGATGATCACGTCTGGTACAGGCAGGGCAGGCAGAATGCATCGTGCATCACCTGTGAGAAGTGTGATGCGCTGCGCCGTCTCGGCAAGCTCGGGATGTGATTTCGCACGGAGCAGAGCATCGAATAACAGTTGTGCCACCACCGTCGAACGCTCGATCATGGTGACCTCGCAACCCAGACTCGCCATCAGGAAGCCATCTCGCCCCAGGCCCGCAGTACAGTCAATCAGTCTCTGTCCGGGCCTGGCGGAGGCCGCTCGTGCCAACTGTTCACGCCTGCCACCGCCGCGTTCCAGGCGATGCGCGAACGACGGTGCGCCGAAGTCGATCTCCAGGGGGTGCTGGCGGCTGAACCCATCGGCCAGGCGAAGCCCGGTTGCCGAGCGTTCAAGACGATAGCGGCTCACGACCCGGGGCTGGTCCGGGCGGCAGGTGTCGCCACCTCTTCCCGCAGGTATTCGGGCCGCGCGGCCGACGCCTCAACAACCCGACCGGCCCTGATCTGCCCGATACCAATGTCCAGCAACGACCCCGGCGTGATGCCCAGTTCAGGCAATACTGCAACTGCCTCGGTGCCAAACCCCTTCTCAAGCTGGTCTTTGAGGACCCAGCCGTCCCCGGCGCCAGCCCATTGCCCGTTGAGTTGCCCGGCGAGGTTCGCCACATCTACAACGCGCTCGGGCGAGTGGGATTGCGTCACGCCATCCCTGGTCTCATACAAGCCCAGATAGACCTCGGTCTTTCGTGCATGCAATGCAGCGATGACCTGAGAGTGGCCGGTCTGCTCGGTTGCGACCCGGGCGATACAGGCAAGGCTGGAAACGGGAACCACCGGAATCGAGAGCCCGAATCCAAGCCCCTGTACCACGCCAACGGCGATTCGCAGACCGGTAAAGGACCCTGGCCCCTGCCCGAACACGATGAAGTCGAGATCTCCAAGCATCATCCCGCTGCCCGCAAGCAACTCCATCACCGAAGGCAGAATGTTACGACTATGAGCCCGCACCGGCTGCCCGGGTGAGACGTGGCGGTCTCCACCAAGATCCAGTGCAACTACGGCCGTAGGCGACGATGTATCAATTGCCAGAATATTCACTGATCTGCTCCACATAACAACGGGCACCCGGGCCATCGACCCACTCCATGGTCGGCAGACTGCTCATGATCACGCCGCCATAGCGACGGGAATGAATCCTGGGGTCGCCCAGGATGAACAACCCCTGATCTGATTCCGAACGCACCAGGCGACCGAAGCCTTGTCTTAGATCAATGATGGCACGGGGCAGCATGTATTCCAAAAATCCATTTCCTCCGGCACTGTCAATCGCGTCCATGGTCGCCCTGGACAGAGGTTCGTCCGGGCTCGCAAACGGCAGCTTGTCGATTATCACACAGTTCAGGCCCGCTCCCCTGACATCGACCCCCTGCCAGAAGCTGTGGGTCGCGAGCAGAATACTCCGCTCGATCTCACGAAACTTCTGTAGCAGTTCATGTCGAGGCATGGCGCCCTGCATCAGGGTGCGCCCGGCGTCTGGCAGAAGTTCTTTCGCCAGATGCATCGCCCGGTAACTTGTAAACAGGAAAAATGTCCGGCCAAGATTGGCGTTCAGGACCGGCTGGACGGCGCGAACCAGCGCCTGTGTATGAGCATCAGTGCCAGGGTCAGGGAGGTCATCAGGCAACCAGGCCCTTGCCTGCTGGCGGAAATCAAACGGGCTCGCGAACCGTCTTTCAACTGCAGAATCGATCCCCAGCGCATTGCGAATATGGGTAAATGAACCATCAACGCTCATCGTCGCGGAACAGAAAATCCAACTGGCATCTGCAAACAAGTGACCAATGGTGCTCGCCAGGTCCACCGGTGAAAGGTGAATGGTAAATCCCTGGCTGGTTCGATCTATCCAGTGAACATATTCCGATAGTGCAACAGGTTCGGTCAGCAGGACAAAGTCATCGGCAAGTTGCCTTGTTCGCCGCTGACCTTGCGCCATCGCCTGGCTGCGCACCGATGCATGATCCAGAGCTGACAGAAGCTCGCCCAGCGCGAAGTCCACCGCATCAGTCACCTCCCTGCCCTTGCCACAGAACCAGTCCCTGAAATGACCGTCGTGGTGATGCAGTGCGTCGCGCATCCGTGCCTGCACCAGTTCCAGACGGGTGACCCGATGCGCCAGATCGGCATCATCGTTGCCCAGCAGCGCCATCTCGGCTCGAAGGTCCTCAATCAAGTCCGTGAAACGTCTGCTGCTGACCGATGCATCGAAGAACTGGCGCGCGATTTCCGGAACCTGGTGAGCTTCGTCCACGACCACGACATCGACCTCTGGCAGCAGCGTGCCGACGTTGTCTTCCTTGAGCGCCAGATCTGCGAACAACAGATGATGATTAACGACCACCACGTCTGCTGCTGACGCCCGTGCTCGGGCTTCGTACAAAGGACAGGCGTCGAATCGAGGACACTGGGTGCCCAGGCAGTTATCCCTGGAACTGGTCACAAGAGGCAGCACCCGATCTTCAATGACACCGGCCTCAGCCAGGTCACCCACCCTGCTGCGCTGCGCCCAATCCCGCAATCGTACCAGCGTTGTCATGACGCCATGATCACCGGCAAACACCTTGAGATGCTTGTCCAGTCGATAGGGACAGAGATAGTTGGAACGCCCCTTTAGCAATGCGATGCGGCGCCCTGGAAACAGGCGCCCCATCAGTGGCAGGTCTTGAAAGCGAAGCTGATCCTGGAGCATCCTGGTACCCGTTGCCACCAGCGCACGCTTGCCTTCAAGAAACAGTGGCACCAGATAAGACAGTGTCTTGCCGGTCCCGGTGCCGGCCTCAACGAAGACATTGTCGCCACCGGCAATGGCCTCGGATACGACCGACGCCATCTCAAGCTGCTGCGGACGATCAACGAAGCCATCCAACTGCTCAGCCAGCAGACCACCGACCCCAAAATAATCCTCTAGCAGGACCAAACCCACTCCCCAACACCCGGATCATGTTCCGTCATATCATCCATCCTGCTTCGCCGACTGTCAGCAAACACTATCGCTTTTTCCAGGGAACCGCTGATTAAAGTCTTTTTCTGCGATAGCTGCGTTGGAGTCGTCCTCGAAACATCGAGAAATTGAAGCGTTTTCGCGATCTTCTGCGGGCGCCTCCGCCTTGCTCTCACGAAAAAAATCCAATTAATCAGAGCTTCCCTAGCACCACCCAAAGACGGTTCAAGTATGCTTGTAAACAAGACTTTCACGGAAGCTCACTTGATATGAGGTGCCCGCGTGTACTTTTCCTGAACCACTTCGGCGTGCCTGACGCGACCACGCTCAAGGCTGCCACGCAATAGGAAGTTTACCCGCTCTCAGCCTTCAAACACTCACAAAAGCAGGTCAAAAGATGACAGATGCAGATTCAGGCCCAGAGAATGTCACCGGCATCATCCTTGCGGGAGGACAGAGCCAGCGGATGGGAACGGCAGACAAGGCATGGGTGAATTATCGAGGTACACCACTACTGCTCCATGTCACGAGCGCGCTCTCAACTCAGGCTGGTCACATCATCATCAGTTGTCATATGAAACAACCACCCTATACAGAACTCCCTTACACCATAGTCGGCGATGAGACGCCTGATTTCAGGGGACCACTGTGCGGAGTGATCAGTACCGCGGAATACCTTTCAACCGAACGGATACTGGTTGTACCGTGCGACATGCCTCATCTGCCCGCTCATCTCGTGAATCGACTCGGTGAGCATTTGAAAGGGCATGAGATCGCCGTGGTGAACGACGGAACAAGACGCCAGCATCTCGTCTTCCTGGCCCGCCGAAGCACGATTTTATCAATCCGGAAATATGTTGAATCGGGGAAGGCATCGGTTGCGGGCTGGATAGATTGCCACGATTTTGTCGAGGTGGACTTCTCAGATTGCAGTGACGCCTTTGCCAATATCAACTGGCCTCACGAGTTGGAACAGTGATGCATCGGGGACAAGAGACGACCGGCTTGCCCGGAGTGTCCGACTACCTTCCGGAGCCCCAGGAAGAAGGGGCTCCGGTCGGTCATCTGCGCTCGCGCTGGAACTAGCTGCCTGCAGGTTTCCTGGCTGGCGCTTTCCTTGCTGCAGGGTAACTACTCACCCCGTATCAGCGTACAGCGCTCCAGAG
>JAQBUI010000058.1 GCA_027624035.1 Pseudomonadota bacterium
ATCACGTGATGGGCTGGTGCAGGAACCGCGGGCGCTCTATGTGGTTCGCTGAGCAATTCGGGAAGAACGGATTCAGCTCCCGGCAGGTTGCTCAGGGCAGCATACTTCGTCAATACTCGGGGAAATCGTCCCGAGTCGAGATGAACAACTGAGGTGCTACCGATGATCAGCATTAAACGATGGGGCTCTTTCCTGCTTCTATCCGCATTATGCAACCCTGGCCTTGCCAGGGAGTCCCCGCCAAATGTTCTGTTTATTGCCATCGATGATCTGAATCACTGGGTCGGCCATCTCGATGGGCATCCGGGCACACTCACGCCGAATATTGATCGTCTTGCGCGCGAGGGTGTCACCTTTACTCGTGCCTATTCGGCCGCTCCACTGTGTAATCCCTCTCGCGTCAGCCTGCTGACCGGTGTCGCCCCGGCACATTCGGGGGTTTACGGAAACTTCGAGCAGCTCCACGACAAGTTACCGGACGCCGTCACCTTGCCGAAGTTTTTCGGCAACCACGGCTATTCCGTCCGGGGGGCTGGCAAGATTTTCCATCGTGGGCCGGGCGATGAGGCCTACTGGGATGAATTCTTTCTACCGTACGCTGCAACGAAACCTGCGTATTCAAAGCAGCCGTCCAAGACCAACGCCACAGAGAAAGGACAAGACAAAGAAGAAGAAGACGAAGAAGAAGACAAGTGGGCCCCCTGGGGGCCGTTCGACGCCGACGACAGCGAAATGGGCGATGGCATGGACGCCGACTACATCATCGAGGAAATCGAACGTCAGCATGACAAGCCCTTCTTTCTCGCCTACGGCACCTTCAAGCCACACCTGGACTGGCGCGTGCCGCAAAAGTACTTCGACATGCATCCCATCAAGTCGGTGGTGTTGCCGAAGGTCGTGGACAATGATCTTGATGATCTTCCGCCCTTTGGTCGCCGGCTCGCACGGGAGGTGCTGGACGTCTCGAACAACAGAGACTTTTCCGTCCCGGGGGGAGATCACGCAAATGTTCTCAAACACGGGCAATGGCAGGCCGCTGTAAAGGGCTATCTCGCGAGCATCAGCTTTGCCGATGCACAGGTAGGCAGAGTTCTGGACGCACTGAAAGAATCACCACATGCCAACAATACTATTGTGGTGCTGTGGGGCGACCATGGCTGGCATCTCGGTCAGAAGGAGCACTGGCGAAAGCACACGCTTTGGGAAGACGGACTCAGAACTACGCTCGTCATCTCAGCACCAGGAACCTATGCGCGCAACGCACGTAGCGATCGTACCGTCAGTTTGCTTGATCTTTACCCAACGCTGGCGGAGCTGACCGGGCTGGGCCTGCCTGAAGGGATGGACGGGCAGTCCCTGGTACCGCTCCTCATAGAGCCCGACCGACCATGGGCAAGGCCGGTGCTCAGTACCTACGGCTATCAGAATCATTCAATACGAACGGAACGCTGGCGGTACATTCGCTATCATGACGGAACCGAGGAGCTTTACGATCACGATGCAGACCCCAACGAGTGGACCAATCTGGCCGCAGTACCGGTCACGGCCGAGCACCGCAACGTCATGAACCAATTGACCCGCTACTTTCCAGAGGTCAACGTGCCGCCCCACGACTACCCGGGTCCGCCTGCAACGCAGGCAGACTGATCCCTGCGAGGTGTGCGCTGTATGAAAGAAGGCCCACGCGGGGGATGCGGTCATTGCCCTGCACAGTTGTCCGCATACACCCACGCCAAACGTTGGTCCTAACCCACGCATGAACATCTACTTCCGCATCCGCCGCCTGCGCGAGGGCAACCCTAACGAGGGTTCCCGGCGGCGGGCCCACGGCGTCAGCGACCATCCTGATCGCGGCTACTTCGGCCAGTACCTGGAATACCCTGAAGGCTACGACCACATCGGTATCTCCATCGACAAACTCTGCGATCACTGGAGCGAGTGGGATGGAATGCAGGACCTGGTGCGCGCGCGTCGGCGGTGAGCAATCCATCCCTGTGCGGATGCAGGTCATGCAGGAGAGCCGAGCCAACTTGACTCAACCTGCACATCTCGATAGAAAGTCACTTCGCGGTGTCGATTCTGCGCCCCAGCGCCGTTGCGTAGGCGACATGCCGATGACAGCCACGCAGAACGTTTGTGACAGGAGCAACGTCAATGCAATGGGCACATCCAATCGAGCAATCTTTGGAACAGCTGGACCTGGTTGATCACGCGGACGATCTGAAGCGCGATGGCCTCACCATCGTGCCACTTTCCAGGACCGGTTTCACCATGGCAGACGTTGAGGTCGCGCGGCAGGCACTGCTCGCCGCGGCCTATGAGCGCACCGGCCATCAGTTCAGGATCGACGAGACACCCTGCGAGGAGATCCAGGTCAAGGCTTCACCGACCGCACGGCAACGCAACGCCATGACCAGCGAGTTCGACCGTCTCGGCGCAAACGGATACCTGGTCATGGTCTACATGCTCCAGGCACACCCGATATTCCGGGACCTCGTCACCAATCCGGTGGTGAACACTTTACATCGGTTCATGTTGGGGGATGACTTTCGTCTCACGACCTCAAATGGCTTCGTCAAGTGGGCGCATCCGGAGGGCAGTTGGGGCAAATACTACGGCCTGCACTGCGACTCACCCCTGGTTGAGCCCGCCAACGCGCGCTTTGCGGCCAATTGCAATTGGTTTCTCACCGACTGTGAAGCGGACGACGGTCCGTTGTGCTATCTGCCGGGTACCCACCGAACCGGCAAACATCCGCAAGGAAACGTCACGCCGGAACTGTTGGCACAGGTACGACCGGTGGAAGCCGAGGCCGGTTCTCTGGTGATCTTCGATTCGACCATGTGGCATGGCTCCTGGCCGAGAAGCAAACCAGGATTGCGCCTGACCACCCACACGCAACGGCGGGTGCCATTACTCACGCCGCTGTCAGATTTCAGCGGACTTGGCGATGAACTGATCGAAGGCAGCAAAGACCCCGAAGTCATGCGGATGCTGTGCTGGCGCTGAGGGATTGCGCGCCGCTAGGTTCGCTGTTCGAGTACGTGACCGGCGAGTTCGCTATGCTTGATGACACGGTCGATACGAGGCGACGCGCATGACCCAACCGAATCTCCTGTTCATCATGACTGACCAGCAGCGCTGGGATGCCCTGGGCGCGGTCAGCGACTGGATGCAGACGCCGAATCTGGACCGGCTCGCCTCTGAGGGCGTTCTGTTCTCACAGTGCATCACCACCACACCCATCTGCATTCCAGCGCGAGTCACCATGGCAACCGGCCTGTATCCGCACAACAACAGTGTGTGGAATAACATCGAGTACACATTGCCCACGGCGGCCGACACCTGGATGCGTACGGTCAGGGATCTAGGCTATCGCACCAGCATGTTCGGAAAGACACACCTGCATCCGCACAGGGGCGACCTGCGCGACCGGGAGCACCTGCTGCACGCGTACGGTCTGGATGACGTTGACGAAATTGGCGGACCTCGAGCCAGCGCGGTGGTCATGAGCCACATGACCGCCATGTGGCAGGACCGCGGCTTGTTACAGGCGTACCGGGACGACTTTGCAAACCGCTTTGCCACCAAACCCCACGTGGCCAGGCCCTCCGTGCTGCCCCTTGAGTGCTATGCAGACGTCTATGTCGGCCAGCGCGCCCGGGCCTACCTGGAAACCTACGACGACGCCCTGCCCTGGTGCTGCTGGGTCAGTTTCGGCGGGCCCCACGAGCCGTGGGATGCACCGGAGCCCTATGCCAGTATGTATGACGGCCACAGGCTCCCAAAACCGGTACCGGCCGATAACGCCGACCGGCCACGACCAAAGGGGTGGCTGGACTTCTATCGGTCACGCGCGACGGTGGAGTTTGAGCCCGGCGATGTGGAGGCGATGCGCGCCAACTACGCCGGCAATGTGACACTGATCGACGAACAGATCGGCGAGATCCTGAATGTCATTGACGCGAGGGGTGAGATGGATAACACCATGATCGTCTTTACCTCGGATCACGGCGAGATGAACGGTGATTGGGGCCTGACCCACAAGATGAACTTTCTCGACGGTGCGTTGCGGGTACCGCTCATTGTACGAACGCCGGAAACCGCTCGCGCTGGAGTGCGTACCGTCAATGAGAGTCTCGCCGAGAACGCGGACATTGGCCCGACCCTGGTCGAACTGGCGGGCGGCAAGATCGGCTACCCGCAGTTTTCACGCTCCCTCGTGAACGCCCTGGATGGCGCTGAACACCGCGAGGATGCCCTTTCCGAGTTTCGGGGCGAATTCATGCTGATGAACCGCGACTGGAAGCTGGCAGTTAATCGCGACGGCGAGGCATATCTGCTGTTCGATCGGCAGGCGGACCCCACAGAAACGAGGAACCTGGCGGGGCTCGCTGACTATTACGAAATCGAACGTGATCTCCGGCTGCGTATCCTTGAACGGGTGTCACAAAGCCAGCTGAAGTCGCCGCCAAGGATCTGAGCAGTCAAGCCGTCGAGCGAACCGGAAACTTTGAAATCGCTACTGCAATGGTCAATTTTGAGGTAAAGAAATGAAAGTACATCACGATTCATCGATAGACTACCTTTCAATCGACTTTGCCGAGGAAGTTGAAGCACGGTCTCCGCTCACCACCCGAGACCCTGTTCGAGCACTCGTCGAACCTTTTCTGACACTGACACAACCTCGTGGTGGGGTGCCACCAAATCCGCATCACCTCAGCTGCATCGACCGGAAAACAGCCATGACCGGCACGTGAACGCTTTGACGGCCGTCAAGGCATGTGGTTAATTCGTCTTATACCCCAGGTTCATGACGCTATCTGAAACCAACGACGGGAAAAAACAGGTTATGGGTGTACGACGGATCATTTATGGAATCCTGCTCGCGATGTGCGTTGCGGGTGCTCAGGCGGACGAGTGTTTCGATCTCTACCAGTTAACCGACTACCAGCACGCGGTTGAGCCCGGCATCATCGTTGCCGGCACCGATACTGTACCGCGACATTGCGTGGTGAGGGGCGTGATCAATCGGGCCATCAAGTTCGAAGTGCGCATGCCCGTGGATGGCTGGAACGAGCGCTTCCTGATGCTGGGCACCGGCGGCTCCTCGGGCTTCCTCGCAGACACCACTGCCGGCCTGGGACAGGGATTTGCCGTGTCGTCCACGGACACCGGCCATCAGGGGATCGGCCTGGAGTTTGCGTCACAACCTGAAGCTGCGCTGGATTACGCGTTTCGTGGCGTGCATCTCGCGGCACTGACGTCGAAGAAGGTGATTCAGCGGTTCTACGGAAAGGAGATCTCGCACGCTTTCTACGGGGGGTGCTCCAACGGCGGCCGCCAGGGCCTCATCGAAGCCACCCGGTTCCCCGGCGACTTCGACGGCATCGTCGCTGTTGCGCCTGCATTCTCGCCCATAGCGAACGGAACACTGTGGAACCTCATGGTCTACCGCGCACAGCAAGCGGGCCCGCTCACGGCGGACCATATCCAGTTACTCGACGATAGGTCGCGCACCGCCTGCGACACACTCGACGGCGTTGAAGACGGCATCATCAACGATCCGCGCCTTTGTACCGCGGAGCACTATGACCCCGGCACGCTGCTGTGCAAGGCAGGCCAGGACCCGAGCACCTGTCTCACCGCGGCGCAACTCGACACTGTCCGCCAGCATTATCGCGGCGTCGTGGACGCGGGCGGCCATGTGATCGCCCCGGGACTCATGCCCGGTGCCGAAGCGGGGAGCAGCTGGTCCATGTGGGCTCTGACGGGCTTCATCAACCCCGAGACCGGCGAGCCCCTTGATGCAAGCATCAGTCAGTTGGCTCGGAACAACACCTGCGCAATTGGGTATACCAGAACCAGAACTACGATCCTTCGACCTTTGATATCCTCAACGACCGGGCCGATCTTGAACGGGCGTCGGCCGTCCTCGACGTGAACACGGCGGACCTTGCCGAGTACCGCAAGCGTGGAGGCAAGCTGCTGGTGGTCCAGGGCTGGAACGACTATCCCGTGCGGCCCGGCGGAATCATCGATTACCTCGCCGACGTGGAGGCGGCGAATGGCGGAGCCGTCGACACCGGCAAGTTCTTCCGTCTTTTCATGGTGCCGGGTATGGGCCATTGTGGCGGTGGGCCGGGCGCCCACAGGTTCGATTACGTGAGCCCCCTGGTGACCTGGGTCGTGGAAGGCAACGCGCCGGAGTACCTCATAGGTGGGCGACCTGACGGTGCTTTCACCCGTCGGCATTGCGTATTCCCTGCAACCGCGAAGTACAGCGGCGGTGACGTGAACGACGCGGCAAGCTACCGGTGCGAGGCGCCGTAGGTCTCGACCGGGTGAGGAATCGAAACCTGGATGATGTATTACAATCAGGAACGGCCACACTCAAGTCTGGGCGACCAGACGCCAGAGAGGCCGCTCTTACCGTTCATTTCATACAGAGAGATTTAACGTGCAGTTTGATGAAGTTCTCCTCGGACGCCGCAGCATTCGCGGCTACAAATCCGACCCCGTACCCAAAGCACTCATCAAGGAAATTCTGGAATTGGCCATGCGTTCACCGTCTTCGATGAACACCCAACCATGGAATTTCACAATCGTCTCCGGCGAACCATTGAACCGCATTCGCGCCGGTAACACGGAACGTAACCTTGCTGGCGTGCCTCATTCACGCGAGTTTCGTACTGGGCACGCCTTTGCGGGGCAACATCGTGATCGCCAGGTTGGCGTCGCCAAACAATTGTTCACTGCCATGGGCATCACCCGCGAAGATAAAGAGGGGCGTCAGGATTGGGTGCTGCGTGGTTTCCGCCAGTTTGATGCGCCGGTTTGTGTGATCATTACCTATGACCGGGAACTGGCAGACAGTGATGACACTGCGTTTGACTGCGGTGCAGTCACAACAGCGCTGGTTAACGCGGCCTGGTCCAGAGGCCTGGGTGCGGTGATTAACAGTCAGGGCATTATGCAGTCACCGGTGGTACGCGAGCATGCCAAAATTGCTGAAGACCAGGTGATCATGAAGGCAGTTGCGCTGGGATACCCGGATGAAAGCTTTCCAGCCAACGCGGTCGTCTCAGAGCGCAAGAGTGTTGAAGAAGCAGCGCGGTTTTTGGGCTTTGACTGAGTAACCAGTCCGATACGGAGAACTGAGTCCGAGGTCCCGGAAACCTGGTCTCGATGCCGATCAAGTCGTGATCGATTGGCTCAGTCGGCCCGCGCGGCGCGAGATCACCTGGCTAACAACGGGTGTCACACTCTTGGATTCATCGCGCGACCACCACCGTTCACAAAGGATCAGCCTGAATGTAGCCTTTCCATAAGCCTTGAGAGAGAAATGACCTTGACATCACCGCCCACAGGGAATTCTTCGTCACCACCATAGACAACGTATTTATGCGTTGCGCCCACGTCATCGCAGGTATTGCTATAGTGCTTGCCGATTTTGGGGGCGACGCCATGCTTGATCTCAATGGCCCAGATCTCAGACGATGGCATCCTGATAACCAGATCGACCTCTGCGCCGGCGGCTGTTCTGTAAAAGTAGCCTTCTGTGCGACTGGGCAGAACCGAAAGAATATTTTCAATGACAAACCCTTCCCAACTTTTGCCCAGAACGGGATTGGACAGCAAAGCATCGTGGCTGTTGATGCCCAGCAAACGATGCAGAATGCCACTGTCACGGACGTAATATCGGGGTGATTTCACCAACCGCTTCTTGACGTTTGTATGCCAAGGCTCAAGGCGCTTGACCAGCAAAAGGTCGGTCAGAATTTCAATGTAGTGAGTGACCGTCTTGGCATCGACTTCCAGGTTTGAAGCCAGTTTCGAATAGTTTATGGTTTCGCCCTGCAAATGAGCCAACATCGTCCACAGTCGTCGCAACCTTACCGCGGGAACACGAAAGCCCATTTGTGGGATGTCACGCTCAAGATAAGTGCGAATCAGGTTTTCAAGCCAGTCCATCGCGACATCATCATCGGTTGCCAGATAGCTGTCGGGAAAACCTCCCCGCAGCCAAAGGGTCTGCCTATTCTGTTGGCTATGATCAATCTCGGTCAGGTTCAGACCGCTCATTTCGATATAGCTAATCCGACCCGCCAGGCTTTCCGAGGACTGACGCATCAAATCCATTGATGCCGATCCAAGGAGCAAATACTGCGCTGCCCCACGACCCTGCTCACGGTTTTGATCGATCAAGCCCCGTAGCACGGAGAATAATTCCGGGGCTCGCTGTATCTCATCCAGAATGACCAGCCTATCGGCATGCGCGCCCAGGAAACTGGTGGGATCGCTGAGCTTCAACAGATCCTCGGGAGCTTCCAAGTCGAGGTAAATTGAATCGATGCGCTTGGCAATGGCTTTTGCGAGCGTCGTCTTGCCAACCTGACGGGCGCCAAGCAATACCACAGCAGGCACTTGTGAAATCGTTGCTAGAAGTTTCTCGGTAATATGACGATCCAACATACCTTGCATTTTGGGAGTTGTACCCCGAATTTACAAGGTATTGCAGCACCGTATGTGTGGACTTGTGGGGCAGTTCAATCCCAGAGGTTGATGATTTCGACTCCGATGTCGCTGAAGTCCCCAACATTTCGAGTGGCTATGGCGGCTTCGATGCGTAAAGCGATACCTGCGATCATCATGTCAGGAAACTGGGCGCTGAGTCCGAGCACTTCACGTTGGTGGCGAAAGTGGCCGGCGAGACGAGCCGCCGGTTCATCAAGGGGTAGAACTGAGAATCCAAAATCCGGGCCAATCAGGGTTTCAAATCTTTGTGCGAGGTTCGTGCGCCTTCTGCCATCCGCCAGGCGTGCTATACCATATTCGATTTCGGCACTCGTAATGACTGTGGTGACCAGCGTTTCATAGTCTGCTGAGCTACCCAGTCAAGAACATCCCTGGAGGGTACAGGCCGCATCAGCTCTGAGAGCACGTTGGTATCGAGCACGATCATGTTTCAAGCGCCGGTATCTCCCGATTGTCATCTCTGTCCGGCAGATCTAGATCTACGCCATGTTTTTCACCGAACAGTTCTTGTGTCTTTTTCAACAACTCTGGCCCGGTGACCCCGCCCAGGGCATGACGAAGAATAATCCGCGCCTCTTCTTCCATTGAATGGCCGCATCGTGCGGCTCGCATGCGCAACCGTTCTTTCAGTTCCGCATCCAGGTTTCGTATGGTGATACTGGCCATGTTGTAACGCCTCCGGATGATTTTAGGTAACCAGAGTGGAAATATGCAATCGATGAAATCATTGCTATCACATCGACTCCCGCGTTGCGCAGAGGCAACAACCGCATCGAGTACCTTCAGTATCGACGGGCTGCTTGATTTGTCTCATATGCATCAAGAAAATCCTCAACCACCTGGGATTGGACCAGACATCCCAGCCCGACAACCGCTCACCACCCGAGACCCGTTCGAGCACTCGTCGAACCTTTTCTGACACTGACACAACCGCGTTCAAATCCGCATCACCTCGGCATCGACCGGAAAACAGTCATGACCGGCACGTGAACGCTTCGACGGCCGTCAAGGCATGTGGTTAATTCGTCCAATACCCATACGCGGCTCCCCGTGGACGCACAAAATCACTGGACCTGTGCCTTTCACTGCCACGTTTAGGTTGACGTCGCCATTAACGACCTGAACGAATTCCATCGTCGTTTACCCACACTAACCTTCCAGGTAGGACGCTGGCGCTTCTCCAACGATCGTGGCCCGGTAGCCGTGTCGCCGGGCGGGAAAGTAATCCCACGAGGCCCTGTGCTGCACCACACGGTTGTCCCAGAAGACGACAGTATTGGGTTGCCAGTGAATACGGATCTGCGCTTCGACCGTGTAGACCACCTGGTCATAGAGCATCTTGAGCAACGCGTCACTCTCTAGCTGTGAGAGTTCAACAATTCGCGCGGTGAAACCGGCGTTGACGAACAGCGATGGCCGGCCGGTGCGTGGATGGGTTCGAACGACAGGGTGCACCGCGGCCGGAAGTTCGTCCATTCGCTTGGCACCGGAAACATACAGGTAGTGCCCTCTTGGGTCGTGACGGGCATTCAGCCCCAGCAGAAGCGACTGGATCGGCTCGGAAAGTGACTCGAACACCTGCGTCATGTCAGCAAAGATCGTATCGCCGCCCGATGGAGGGACCTCTTCCAGGCGCAACATAGACAGACCCGGCGGTACTTCCTCGCTGGATACATCAGAGTGCCACTGGCTACCGGCTACGTACTTTGATTTTTCATCAGCGTGAATGACGATGAGTTGGTCCGGGAATCTGCCGCGATTCATGGGCGTCTCGAACAACTCTCCAAGTCGACGCGCGAAACCGACCTGTTCGTCCGGGGTCATCACCTGGTCCCGGACCACCAGGACGCCACGTTCAGCGGCAAGCTGCTGAAGCGCTTCGATCCCGTTGTCGTCGAGGTCAAGCAGGCGGATATCGGGGCCCAATTGCGCGCCGAACTTTGGCGACACTGGGGTGAACGGTAGCTCCGTAATCTGGGAGACTTGTGTACTCATGACTTCCTGCTTCGACTGTGCGTTGTTTTGGTGGATTTGCGGACGGCTGCCTTTTTCCCGGCGGGTTTCCTGTTCACTGTCTTGGGGGTGGCCGCCTTTTTCACGGTATTCTTACTCGCGGCTGTTTTACTCGCGGTCTTTTTACTCGCGGTCTTGTTGCTCGCCGTCTTGTTGCTCACTGCCTTCTTGCGGGTGGCTATTGTGCTGGCCGCGTTTTTGCTCGCTGCCTTTTTGCGCGTGGCCTTTTTGGTTGCGGCCGTTTGGCGCTTACCGGCTGGCGATGTTTCACCGTCAAGGGCTGAGTGTGCTGCCAGACGCACGGCCGTTTGCGCTTTTCTGGTCGCTTCCTGCTGCTTTGTCAGGGCAGCATGCGCGGCTGGGTTCTCTATGATTTTCGCGACCACCGCTTTGGTGGCGCGAGACCACACATCGCGATTCTCGCGGACGTACAGATTGGATTCGTGCATCGGCCCCAGTTCGTTATTGACCTTGGGGATCACATAACGCGCAACCAAATCCCAGCTTTTGAGATTGTTGGTTCGGGTGGTCCAGTCATGGACAAATCCCAGTACCGTGCCAAACCCGCCGGTGACTTCCGTCAGCTCGAGAATGCGCTCTACCAGATCGTCAACGGTACCGATCACCATCGCTGAACCCTTACCAAACGCCATCGCATCGACTGCTTCATCAGCGGTCTTGTAGATATTTCCTTGTCCGGCGGCCAACGTGCCAACCGTGTATTCATTATTCCAGCGCATCAGCCCGTCGCGTGCTTCTTCGCGGGCTTTGTCTCGTGTCTCTGCGATATGCCAGTTCAGCACAACACGCCAGTCAGCCCGGTCTACTTCATTGCCGTGCTTGGCAGCAGACTCCGTCGCATAACTCCATTGCAGAGGCAATGCTGCGAGCCCGGCAGTGGAGGTAGAGGCGACCGACAACACTCCGGTACCGTGTTTGCCTGCCAGCGTCATGCCAGAGGGGCTGACGGATGACGCGACGGCAAACGGCAGGTGACTCTGAATGGGCAGCACCTGAAGTTTGGCGTCACGCATGGTGAACCAGTCACACTCGTAGGTGAAACGCTCGTCTCCATTCAGTAAACGACGAATCACGCCCATGGCTTCATCCTGCCGGTCGCGCAGAAGCATCGGATCAACCCCAAGGGTATACGCGTCAGACGGCAGTGCGCCCGGTCCGGAACCGAAAATGGCGCGGCCTCGGGACTGATGATCCAGTTGCACCATACGCTGCGCGACATGGAAGGGATGGTGGTAGGGCAAGGACACAACGCCCGTGCCCAACCGAATCCGTTCTGTACGCTCAGCGGCGGCAGCAAGGAATAGTTCCGGGGAGGCGATCGTCTCCCAGCCGGTGGAATGATGTTCGCCGCACCAGAATTCGTCAAATCCGAGGCTATCCATCAGGGCGACCAACTCCAGATCACCCTGAAGTTGCAACGTAAAGCTCTCGCCAATGGGATGATGCGGTGCAAGAAAAGCACCGAATTTCATTTTCGCATGATTGGTGTTGGCCATTGAGTGGACCTCGTGAATGTGTGTCGCAGGATCGATTGTATAGAGAAGGCACAAGCATTTCGAATTGAGCGCGGGGTCGGCAGCTAACTGGCTGGAACCAGGATACTTTTCTCAGGGTGAGAAAAGCGGGGTTATTCTTCCAACCTCCTATTCTTTCTGCGCTATTTAAGCTTCGGTGACGGTTCACCACATGGTCGTCGACCGGCGACGGCCTCGTCTGTGGAAAGTGGCTATGTGCCAATGATTCCGCCGGATGGTTTGGCGGATGATTATGCGGACCTGTACGACACCTCAGCCTGGTACCGGATGCCACGCGAATGCCACGAGTCTGATGCCGACCACTACGTGCCCTACGATCAGGTCCGGTTTTATACCGACGACAGCCACAACCTCAATATCAACTAAATGCAGATGGAGCTGATCGCTGCACGCGTATCTCGATGACGGGCACTTTTCCATGCAGGAGCAACCTCGTCAAGTAACGAAGGCAATGTTGGAATTTTTTCTCACGGAACACACCTAGCGCCTAACTACCTAACCCCTTCGCATGGCGGGTGTCACCGTATCCGCCCAGCGCGCGAGCGGTACGCACGAATACCCTGGTCCATTGCGCAGTCCGGGCAACATCAACGGCATCAGGAAAGACGTCCGCCGGGTGATGAAACAGCGGGTTGCCACCAATAATGGAAACGTACCGGCCGCCCATGTCGAAGACATTGCTTGCTTCACCGCGCGGTCGCTCCCCGGGGGTCGTGCGGGTGACGGGCCGGGCACCTTCAACCGCCATGGCGTCATTGAGTAACCCTACCATTGCGTCGTCTGAACACTGGACTCGCACATCACTCCCCCTCGCCGCGAAGTTCGCCCCCAGGTGAATCCACGCAAACGCCTCCTGTGCCAATCCCGGATTACACTCAATAAAATGGTCCAGTCCAAGATGACCCAGTTCGTGCCCACTGTTCGCAGTAAACACGAACGATCTTGTTACGGGGGTATGCAACAGGTCTCCCAGGGTCTGGAGCCAACACACGAGTCCCCCACCCCGTTCCGACGCACATCGCCACCATCCGCTACGCGGGGTCATCACAACCACCGGTGACAAGGATGGATTCAGTCCTGGCAAACGAACTTCAACGTTGCTTGCCGTCCCTGGAAGCCGGGACATGCGGATGCTGAGTCGGGCGGCAGTACCGGATCTCATGCACTCCTGGAGCGTTGCCCAATGATCGCTGGAGACCTGCAAAACAGGTGGCCCGAACGGGGCCGCGTAGGCATCGCCGTTGACCGCGGCGACCCCGCCAGACGGCATGCGTTCGTCTGTCACCAGTACAATGGCCCTGTGGCGATCCTCTCGGCGGGCAGCCAGCACATCTGGCTGCGCGGTGGGACGGCTCATGTGTATGGCTATCTCCGCATCACTGCCCAGCACCCCCAGCTTGCCGGATATCACCGGGTCGTCGGGAATTTCACTGTCGAACAGGGGAACACCGTCAATGCTCAACTCACCGACCGTTAACGTCGCATCGTCTACGACCAGTCGGTTGAAGCCAAACTCGACAATCTCGGTAGCACAACCCAGCTCGCTTGCTGTCGCTGCCAGCCATTCGGCGCTGCTGTGATCAACATCAGTCCCGGTACGGTGGTTTCCCTGCGACGAGTAGGCGGCAATAACCTCACTGATCTGCTCTTCCAGGCTACTCATTGATACCTCCCAATGTGCTCGTCTTTGGCATGATCTTCTACCTGTTGTTTGCCAGCGGCGTGAAGCAGTTCGACTAGTCCTCAACCCCGGCAGGCGGACTCGGAATGCGTGCCCGCTGCTCATTAAACTTGCTGAACATTTCATAGTCCTGGCTGCGAAAGAACATCCGGCCATTGGCATGCCCGGCGGGTCGCTCAACCATATATCGCGTGTGTGGATAAACCTCCTCTGGTGACTGCATATCCGGGTTGGTATTCATATTGGTCAGGGTACCGCCCGGTATCAGGCCAAATACCAGCACATCGTCTTGACCCTCTTTCTCCAGTTCCCGTGCCAGGCTCTTGGTAAACGTGGCGACGCCCGCCTTGCTGGCGCTATACGCAGAGAGGGTACGACGACCGGTTTCTCCTTCACGGGGACAGACGTTAACAATCCGACCATGGCGCGCCAGCTGCATATGCGGCAGCACCTCGTAGGTACAGCGTGCCAGCGCGGTGAGGTTGACATCAATGACCGCCTGCCAGTCAGCAAATGGCCGCTCAGTCAGTGCTCCCTGATTGGCAATGCCGGCATTGTTAATCAGCACATCGACACGTCCGTGTTGGTCGATCGCCGCGGCCACCCAGGCATTAACGTCAGTATCGCTGGTGACATCGCCGGCGGTTGCCGTAAAACCTTCGGCTGCCGCACCGGCGGTGTTACTCAGCCCGGCTCCATCGCGATCAAAGCCCAACACCGTATCACCATCACCGGCAAAACCAATACTCAGTGCCCGGCCAATACCACTGCCGGCACCGGTGATCAGGACTACTTTATTCTTTGCACTCATCGCGCCTTCCAGATTTTTGTAAGCCTTCCTCTGGGAGTTTGCCACTGAGCAAAAGTCCAGACAACGACGGATGAAAATTGCGCTGCGCGACATGTTCACCTATGCTCGACGGCGCATTAACAATGTTGGAGTTACATATGAAACCAGTGTGTCTCGTCCTGGGTGCGGGTGCCGGAATCGGCGGTACGGTGGGTAAACGTTTCGCCGCGGAGGGCTACCACGCTGTCTTGTGTCGCCGCAGCGATCAGGCGGGTCTCGACACGCTGGTCGGCGATATCGAAGCAGCGGGTGGTTCAGCCACCGGGTACCTGATGAATGCGGTAGACGAGGGCACCATCGAGGAGCGGGTAGCGGATATTGAAGCCAATATCGGACCCATAGAAGTCGTGGTCTTCAACCTCGGTGCGCAGATCGGCAACCGTTCTCTCGCCGACACCAGCTACAAGGCATTTGAACTGGGTTGGCGCATCGCAACCTTCGCGCTATTCCGA
The DNA here is from genome assembly GCA_027624035.1 of Pseudomonadota bacterium. Classification (GTDB taxonomy): domain Bacteria; phylum Pseudomonadota; class Gammaproteobacteria; order Pseudomonadales; family Azotimanducaceae; genus UBA7455. Next base: position 15,091 of record JAQBUI010000058.1, read on the forward strand.
CTGGCGCAGTGTGTGTGCCCCAGGATGGTTGAACGGGGCAAGGGGTGCATCCTTGTCACATCATCAACTGCTGCGATGCGCGGCAACAAAGGTCAGCATTCCCACTCCGCCGCAATGGGGGGACGACGGATGTTGTGCCAATCCTTGAACGCAGAATTCGCGAGCCAGGGAATCCACGTAGCGCATATCGTGGTGGAGGGTTCCGTCGATGCACCCGATACGCTCGGTAAAATGCTCGGTGAGGAACAGTTCAAACGGCTTCGTGAAACGAAGGGTGCAGAAGACGGCTTGATGTTACCCGCCAAAATTGCCGATACCTACTACCACCTGGCGACACAACACCGATCCAGCTGGACCTTTGAGATGGACCTGCGCGCGTTTTCCGACCTGGCCTGGTGGAACCACTGAGACTTCGTATCGCCTACTACCATACCCTCGTTCATCAGAGGTACCTGATCCACGACTATCCCTGATGGGTTGATGGTCCTAGTCGCTTTCCTGCCGACGGCGGCGGGCCATTTCCTGCCACAAGGGACCTTTCAGAATTGAGGACGACGGCCCACCCGAGAGCCCCGGCGACATGGCATCACTGTTGTCCAACTGCAGGTTGAACAGATTGTCGAACCGCTCCTTCACAATCCCCAGGCCATCAAAGGGGAAATCATGATCCACGTAGGGACGTACGTTATCGGTGATCATGTAGAAATGACCATCGGCAATGTGATCAAACACCTGCTGCGCGTGTCGCTCCGGGGTCATCGGTAAATCGCTGCGATTCCGCAAGGGAATCTGTTCAACATCCTCGGCCAATGACTCACCCGCTGCCACGGCGGCATTAACCTGGCTGTTGTAGTCCAGCGACGATGACACGATACACGGACACAATACGTGCACCCTGATCTGTGGATAACGCCGCGCGAGCTCAAATGACAGTGACTCGGTCAAGGCAACCACCGCGTGTTTACTCGCCTGATATGCAGATCCGCCGCCATCCCCCCGCACCAGTCCACCAATCGACGCTGTTGTACAGACGACCGATTCCTCTGACTGTTCCTGCAGCACGGGAACAAACGTTTTCAGGGTATTCACTACACCCAGCACATTTACGTTCAGGGTCGTCTGCCATTCCGCGAGTGTGCTCTTCATGATGGTACGGTTGAAGCTGACACCAGCGTTCGCAAACACGGCACCGATTGGCACGTCCGGAAATGCCGCCCGCACCTGTGAGAGGCAGGATGCCAGTTGTTCAGGATCTGTTACATCACAGGCGACCCCCAGCACACGGACACCCGGCTGCTCTTCATTGAGCCGTGCTTCCAGCTGAGCCGTTGCCTGCCGCACCACTGATTCATGCAGATCAACCAGGACCACATGCATTCCCAGATGCGCGCCCGCATGCACAGCAAGTCCCCAGCCGATGCCATTGTTCCCACTGCCGGTAACGACGCAAACCCTGCCTCGAAGACTCTTTAGGTCCAGTTCGCCCTGCTGCTTACTCATGGTCTGATTATCCTGTCGTCTGGGTTAGAAGATCGAGCAGATGGCTCAACACCGCCTCTGGTTGCTCTTGCTGCACCCAGTGTCCGGCACATTCTACATGTGCACACCCGGATGCGCGCAGCACCTCGACTCAGAGGCGCGACCATACCGTGTCCTGGTGCCTTGCTTGTGATTGTCAGTCTGGTTTTCGGAACTTCAAGGTCATCCGGTCGCTCTCACCGATGGAGCGATAAGGGTCTTTGTCCCCTGATCGAAGAATGGGCGGCAACGACCAAACCCCGTCAGGATGGTCGGCAGTATCCTGCGGATTCGCGTTGATTTCGCTTGCATCCTCAAACTCGAATCCGGCCTTTGCTGCGACTTCTTTTACGTAGTCTTCAGTGACATAGCCGGTCTCGTGCATGCTTTCCATCGAAGCGCCCGGCTTTGCGCGATGTTCTACAACACCTAACACCCCGCCGGGTTTTACGGCCTGGTAAAACGCTTTGAAGTACTCGTCTTCCTGGTCGGCCATGATCCAGTTGTGGACGTTGCGAAACGTCAACGCGAGATCGACAGACCCGGGAGGTGCCACACTCACCTCGTGCGGCGGATTGATATGACGTACCGTCACCTTCCCATAGATCTCGGGGTTTCGACGCGCGATCTTCTCGTACATTGCGAGCGCTTGAGGCATGTAAGGCAAAATGCCATCGGGGGAAAAGTGGGCCACGTAAAGGAGGCCCTCATCCGCCAGGTAAGGGGCAAGAATCTCGGTGTACCAACCGAACGCCGGTAGAATCTCCAGCACCGTCAGATCCGGGGCCAAACCAAAGAACTCGAGCGTTTCGACCGGGTGGCGAGCCGCGTTACGGGCAATGTTCGCCGGTCTGCGGTGGGGCGCCTCAATCAGCGTTCGTAAATCCTGCCTGGCCATATTGTTCACTTAGTGCGCAAAAAAGGTGGTGTCGATATTAACAGCTTTTCGCCCAGGAACAATTTTGCCAGGCTCGGGACGACTGCGGGCAACCTCCACGTCAACATAAGGAAAACCAGGCGCCTCCGGAGATATTCACGTTGTGCGGAATCCCAGACTGAGCGGCGGAACGCGGGTGCTGCCCTCGGCTCCTGGAAGTAGAGCCAGAGGTTGTTCTTGCCTCCGGTGTTATAGAACACCGTCATCGCGGCGTTCCGGAAGCCATGAAAATCGGAATCCAGTGCCTCACCAATGTCCACGTCGTTATCTTCAAGACGCTTGAGCCACGCCTGACCCTCGTCAGTCTCCAGGAGTAGCGGGTCGCGCGCCGCAACACGCCCGCCATCACCCCCATATTGTTGACGTGGTCTGCCACCATCAGGAAGTCGAGCGGCCGGCGCAGCCGCGTTTTCATACCACTGTTCATAGTGACAACTTCACATTTGGCAAAGCGATACGCTTCCTCAGGGCCGAGGGTGTGATCGAGGCGTGTGTTCGATATCGAAAGACCCATTGTTTTGCCTATCCGCTGGTTTTAAAGCGTTTCTCTGATCTCTTTTGTCGCAGCGGACAGCAGGTTCAGTGCGCAGATTTAACCTGTTTCATAATCTGCTGATACAACCCGCCTCTGGCGGTCATGGTTGACTCGAGGTAGTAAATGGTCTTATCCAGTGAATCTTCGGGGGATAGTTCTTTCAGGAGTTCGAGCCCAAATTCGGGAAACATCTTCAGCTCCGACACCAGCCGCATACGGGTTTGCAGGTACTCAACAATGAGTTTCAGCATGGGGTCATTGCGTTCGTCAATGGCTTCAATAACAGGTGGCAAGCGGTCGAGTATCGGCGCCAGAGCTTCCTGCTCGACTCGCAGTAACTGCATGCTTTCATCAACCTGGCCGCGGGTTAACAGTATCAGTGCCTGTTGAATAATTTCCTCATAAGCATCCTGTATCGGCGGCAGCGTGACCAGCAACCGTGAGAAATCATGAGTAGCTGGCTGGTCGATTATTTCTTCCAACCGATCGAGTGCAGTGCGTATATGTAGCTTCATCGTCTAGGATTTACCCAGTTCCTCCCAGCCGGCGTGCGCAGCCTGAAGATCACTTTCCAGTTCGCGAAAAGCCCGTCGGGTTGATTCGTCGGCCAATGAAGTCAGTCCTTTTCGAACCAGGATTTTTGCGCGGTCATTGCGATTCATGCTGCGTTCCCGCCGGGCCATCTCAAGCAGTTCAGCAGGAGCATCTTCGCTTTCCGACAGCAACAGATGGTCTACCCGTAACGCGGGACTGGTATCGATGAAATAATATGCAGCCTTGTTGTGCAGGGCATTACGCCTGGATTTGAGCAGGGTGTTGTAGGTACATTCACGAATCAGTGCATGACTGAAATGATAACCCCTTTCTGTTTTTACCAGAAGGCGCTGGTGAAGCAGCAGCGTTGGTTCATAGTCTTCATTGTCGATCAGGGCCGTAAGCGCGGCGTGGCTGAATTCGTAACCCAGCACAGCACCTGCCTGAATGGCATCCAGATCAACGACAGGTAACTGGTAGAGATTGGTTTCAATCACTGCCTGTACCGAGGCTGGTATCAGCCTGCCACTTTCTGATGTGGTACGAAGCAGTTGCTCCATAAAGAAAGGATGGCCGCCAGAACGTTCATAACATCGCAGGACAAAGTCGTCGTCATCGACAATCGAGCGCCCAAGTGCGAGTGCTTCCTTCTCGCGAAGTGGATTCAGATCGATGGTGGTAAAGGGTGCATTGCGTGCCTGCCCTCGCCAGAACAGATCGTCCCTGTCATCATCAATTCGCGAAGTCAGGACCAGCAGGTTTGGATAGTCTGCAACGATACTTGCAAGCACACCGATGCGGGCAAGAATGGAATCTTCAGCCCACTGCAGATCCTCAATCACGGTCAGCACCGGCCCTTTACGCGTGGCGTTGGCTACAATGGTTTCAAGACCACGGCGGCGGGCTTCCTGGCGGCGCTCATCGCTGAGGGCATCCCAGTATTCGCGCAGGTCTTTTGGCATTTCAAGGTCGAGCAGATCAATTAGCGCGGTCCGCTGGCCGCGACTTAATCCCAGGCGGATGAGGTCATCATCGGTGATGGTGTCCGGCGTCACGTTAATATCAAAACTCAGGATCGAGGTCACAAGACGAGTCAGGTTGGAAACCGAATCGTTGACGTGATCAGACAGGTTGGCCGCACCCACGACCACGCCTTCACTGGAGATGCGCTTGATGAGCTCTTCGACCAGTCTGGTTTTGCCAATGCCGGCTTCGCCCCGAACAAGGATTGTCTGGCCACAACCGGTCTCCCGACAGGTATCCATCGCCAGTTTGAGCTGCTGTATCTGCAGGTATCGACCGGCAAATGGTGTTTTTTCGAGTTCATCCGCAAAAGCTTCTATGCTGGCGATCACCCGACCCTGGAAATCAGCTTCCAGGGTCGAAAAAGACACTTTGTGGGCAATGGATGAAACCAGCGCCAGTGGAGAAATGATCTGCCCAAACCCTGCCAGTCGTGCCAGTTCACTGACCTGCGATTGCAGTGCCCCCTGCGCCTTACCCTGATCGTTGAGGATGACCTGACCTGACATTAGCGCACATTTGATGTTAAGTGGTTCAGTCGTAAACCAGTCTCGAATCTGTATCGCTGCTTCAACGGCAACATCGATACTGTTGCGACGACCAGGATTTAGCCCGAAGCTGGCTAAAACGACTTCATTCGATGAATTACCAATTTCCCCACCAAGCTTCTCTGTGATATTGGTGATCACACGGACGGCATCATTTCTGACTTCTGCAAACCGTTCTTCATCATCTGCGAAATCACCGAGGTTGGCGAGGTTGACGGCGATGGCCGTGATCTGCCTTAGCTGGGCCTCACTGGTTCGCCTGATACTGACGGGGGTTTCTTTGACAACAATTTCAGGTCTGCGTAACAGCTGGTTATACAGTGCATCTGTCTCAGCACCTGGCAGTAAACCAAGCTCCTTTTGCAGCAGGTTCCGAAAGTCACGATACTGGCGCACGACCTCTTCGCGCCGGTCTATGGCGTGATAGAGCTCCATCAGGCGGCGGTGCATTCGTTCCTGCAGGGGGTCAATTGACAGCAGCCGTTGTCCGAAGCTGATGGCGCGTTCAATATCAACGTGCCGAAAATGGTCTACGAGTCTGGACAGTGCGCTGATTGCCATATCCAGCAAACGTATCTGTTCTGCTGAAAGCCAGATGTCGAATGACTCTGATCTGGCATCAAGGCCGTCCATTAATGTTCCCTGGTACAGGTCAGCAGCTCGCTCCAGCCCGGCTTCGTCGGAAGATTCCGCCAGACCTTCAAACTGGATGACATCGACGTTCAGAGCACCTTCTGAAAAGAGCACCCGGTCGGATGAAACCTCCAGTGCATCTGCACAATCTGTCAGTATTCGTCTGATATCAGTCAGGGTTTGTCTGAGACTTTGCCGGGCCTGCTGAGGTGCGCTTTCAGACCAGAGCAGCGCCGCCAATTTTTCCCGTGACTGTGGTTTCCCCTGATGCAGTGCCAGCCAGGCCAGCAATGCTTTTGACTTTCTGGCCTTTACCGCAACATCCTCACCGTTCACCAGGAGTCGGAAGTGTCCCATCAGATTCAGTTGAATGTTCACAGTTACATCAAATAGCACAGATGCCGCACATTCTAGCCCGTCCGGCGGATTGGGTGCACTAATGAAAAAGGCGACCTGTTGGGTCGCCTTTTCTTTTGCCTTATCAGATTTAGTCGACGTTATTCGGCAGACTGTAGGTACCGATGAAACCGGTTTGTCTGATCGCCTGGTTTACAACACGTTCGATGGCCCGCCGTGATTCTGCGGCGCGACTCTGATCGTCAAGAGAATCATCGGGCTGGTTCTTGTAAACATTCGCGTAATCGAACCCGTGTTCAGCAGGTGAAAACACCTCACCTACAACAGCCCTCGTGCCATCAGTTATATCAGACGACACCAGCACACCGGCAACGGCAGTCTGGTGTTGACCTTCGTTGACGCGATCGTCGCAATGGCTGGTATAGAGTGAGTCCTCGTCACCGAAGCTCATCATCAACGGAATCGCCACCTTATAGCCATTGGCAGTATCGCCGTCTGCAGCCACAACATTAGCGGGAAGATTCACATCCTGCTGCATCAGGCCATCAAGACGGCAGCCCGGGTAGAAGGCATGAGCGATTTTGACGCTGGCGTAAAAGTCACCATCGACATATTCCTGCAACTGGGTGCGGAACGTGTCCGGATTGAACAAGCCACCATCGTTAACATCAGGTTCCTGTGGTACGACACCTGCGGTGCCGTTAATCAGGTTGCCATTATTTGCAAGGGTGAGGCTGCCACCGTTGTTGATCACGTTAAGGAGATCCTGTTCACTATAGTTTGCGAGCAGTTCCTCAAAAGCTGTCGCCAGCACTGGATTGCTCAGAACATCATTCAGCGTTAACCCTGGAACTACCTCGGGTTCAGGCGCCGGTGCCTCGTCTGCGGGCAGGTTGCGCGCCCAGAAATCCCGAATGTGCTGGGGCCAGATATGATAGTCAGAAGCCATGGCAATCATCGCGGAGCCGCCATTTGAACGGCCTTCAACAATGACGTTATCGAGAGATACGGTGGGGTACTGCTCGCGAACCGCCTTGTACAGGAACATGTTGTCAAAACCGGCGATATCCGGTGCCGCGTGCATTGGTCTGAACTCGCCATCGATGCCATCCACGCCATAGCCGTCAAAGTTGTAAGGCGGCAGCGTCTCTCGAGTGACCAAATTCTGATCAGTAGTTTTCAGCCAGTAAAGCGCATTATCAAGATGACCCGGGTCGGTAACCACGTTATAGCGACCCACCATAAAAATATGCACCGGTGAGTCGAACTGGCTGAACGCATCCTGCCAGTACCAGGCGGCAAACTGGGTACTGCCCACGATCTTACGGATCATGAATTTTTCCAGTTCCACGCCAACGGGTACATGGTGATGGTTGAAGTCCGCAAGGTAGATCTCGTTACCCTGGCCATCAACTTCACAGAGACCTTCATAGGCAGAGCCATCAAAGTCGCCATCATTGCTGAGATAGTCCGGTCCGCAGGGACCGAATTCAGTATCGATTTCATCGTACCACTCACCGCCTGAGCCATGGTTCAGGAAAATGGTGACCGGGGTACCCTGGCCATCTTCATTAAATGACCAGTGGTAGGCCTGTTTGTAGTTACCGTCTCCTGTGTAGATGGTGAATCGTTCAGTCGGGCGTTCCTTGAAATCGGAGTCCACGCTGGCTATTGCATTCACAGACACGACGATCGCCATGGTTGCTAACGCTGTTGTTAATGTTTTCATGTTCTTCCCGTAGGTTTATTGTTTGGTGGCGCTCATTGTCACGACGGGCCGTGAGTGGAGCGTTAATTGCGCTGTGAAAAAATCGTGAATTGCTCAGGGTGTGAACCAGGTCACAAGAATAAGGCAAGCGGGGCTGGTCAGCCCTGCCGCTTATCTACAGTTCGTGAGGTTGTTCACCGAGTTTGGCATGAAAGCGGTCGACTGGGGACCCGTAGTCGCAAGCACCCTGGCATTGCAGTACCTGACCCGCACCAGGAAAAGACCCATTGTTTTGCCTATCCGCCCGGTTTGTCGGTTGAAGGCCCATTGACCTGCATAAGCTGGGCCCTGGTTAGAAACAGACCCAGTCCGGTGTACTCATGATGAATGCACTCGCGGGCCGCGTGCACCATCCCCTTGCCAGTGAGATGGTGACATTGGACCGATGTGATGTGGCTCATGGTGGCTCCGGGTTCAAGGACAGGTCGGAAGCGAACCACACATGTCGGGTATCGGCAAATCACATTGGTTGCAATCACATTGGCATAGCTGGCCCGGCTTGCTGCCAGCGCTATGTTGAACTGGCGGTCTTTGCCAATCGTGTGCGATCTTGCTGTGTTTTAACGACCTGCTTCGAGGACAAGCCCGAAGTTGAATACTTTACGGCCTGCCGCGAGCCTACATCACGGAATCAAGAATGAGGTTGGTTGACTCGATGATGCGTTGGTCCCGCGGTCGAAGATCCGGTGCAAAGGCTTCACTTGTGAGATGCTGTAGCCCCTGAATGTAGCGAATAGCGATCTCGTTCGCCTGTTCGTCGGAGAACTGCTGACCCTTCTCCTTGACCATGCCACGGGCGAACTCCTTTGAGAATGACACCGGCTTGCCATCCCGGGTGAGCAGGGCTCCATCGTCGTCGAGCTTCCAGAAGCGGGACGAATCCATGGTATAGAGTTCATCCGCGGACACGATCTGGCCGTCTGCATTGATGCCGTGTTCCGTCTTGGTATCGACGAGCACCATTCCCCTCTGTGCCAGGTACTGTGACACGATGCCAAAGGCCATCAGGGATGCGTTGCGGATTTGGACCCACTGGCGTTCCGTGCAGACACCGCATTGGATCAGGTAATCGACGTCAGTCGTTCGGTCAACTTTCTCCTTGGTGCTCGGCGTGTCCATCACGTACGGAAGCAGACCATTGGGCTTAAGGGCATTCACATCGAGCTGGTGCCCGGCATAGTCCATCGTGCTCTGCCCCGCGTCCCTCGCGTCCAGCCAGTGCTGGTATAGCGAGGTCGAGGTCGAACTTTCCGCCATATAGAGGCGCAGGACGTTCTCGACCTGTATGAGATTGAGGTTCTCGGCAGGAATCACCGTCGAAGTAGGGGATAGCCCGTCGACCTGAAACTGAGAGGAACCCAGAACAGACTTCACCAGCCGGTGCATATGGTCGTGGTTCAACGCCAGAACCTGATCCTTGAAGGGGATCGCCCCGCGGTTCACATCGTGTGTGGAGATTCGATTGTTCCTGAACATCAACCGGATCGGTTTCCCGGAGGGGCTTTTCAACTCGGGGCCGAATACCGAATCGGACACCTTCCCTTCAAGGACTGTGCAGCCTTTCAGACGCGGAAGTTCGCCGTCATCGATCAGCTGCCTGATAGGCCGCCCTTCGTTCACGGCGGCTCCATGCGTCGCTACCAGTTCGCGAATCTCTTGTTCATTTAGCATCGGTGAATACCTTTACCGCCGTAGCGTTTCTGAAGAACGGAGAGGATAGACATTTTGTGCGACGAAAACGAGACTTACGCCTTAGGCCCCCATGTCCGACTCCGGTGGCGGTCTGGCCAATGTCCCCTGACGGCTGACCGACAAATCTTGCCGGCTTTGTAGTTATCCGAAGTGTCAATCAGGTTCAGCCCTCGGTCCAGGGCGGTGTTGATGATGTCAAAGCTGGCCGACTGAGAAGTCAGCCAGCCGAAGTTGACGGTACCAACCGCAAGCGGTCCTACCTGCAGTGCCGTACGTCCAGGACTTCGATAGCTCATTGATGGATCCCTGATGACTTTGGCGAAACCATGACACAGGCGGGCATTGGGGGTAAAGATGCTACGGCGCATTGAAGACCTCGGTCGCCCGGTCACGCAGGCACTTCTGTCCCGCTCGTTCCAATGGACGGTAAGGCGGCGGCCGTTTCCTCGTCATCGAATCGAGCCTGTGCTCGCCTCAGCAGTTCCTGATAAGGATGGGCGCTGAATACACCATCCACCGCAGTGCTCATGGCCTGCTCCATGGGGTGCTAATCGTCCATCCCGGCACTTGCCAAACCCGACTTCACTGACAGTCCCGAAACCGGCAACCCGTCCTACCAGTCATTCGCCGGGGACTTCAAGAGAGAGCGAATGCCCTTCCCGGCCAGCGGCTCTGCCTCAAACCTGGGGTCAAGCGGAAGTCATCACTGGACTTCCCTCGGGTTGCTAACGACTGCGAGTAAAGATGGATTGCAGCCAGGGCCTCACCAGTCTGACGCGCTTTTTCAATGCCAAAGCCTTCACCCGGTGATCGGGACACGCCGCGCAGCCAGGTCAACAGTGAGCAATGAATCAATTGATTGCTGTGTTTGACCGCGCAGCAATAACCGCCACCCGGTAGCCGTACTGGTGCTGGTACGCATACTGAGTTTGTTTGGTGCAATCCATGCACAAAGTCGAGTTCTTGCTCAATCTGGTCAGCCGATCGTGAAGCACGATGTAGGCGAAGGGCGAATTCGCCATCCGTCGAGGTCACTTTGACGACGGCATTGCTGCCAAGTTGTGGGTCACCGAGTGAAGGCTCGGTAATCTGAAACCGTTCCAGTGCTTTTCGGGCGATTGTCGGGTTGTAGACGTTCTTGACGTAGACGTTCACGTGTCGTTCGCCTGTATGAGAGGCTGGCGACGTTACACGCCCTGCAGGTTTAGGTCAAAAGGCGCTTCACTCAGCCTGAATGCGTAATTGTTTTTGCGAGTCTCTCTAGCGCAGGACCGAACCATTGAGCATAGAATTCGCCATCACCGACAAGCGCGATGAGACGGGCAGTTATCTCGGCAAGTTGCGACCTATCGTCCTGGTTCGCAACAAGATTGGCTACGTGAATCCATCCCTGGGTCATCATCACACCGGCTTCGTCCCCTAGCTGATGTACTCCCACTGATTCCGCATGTACTGCATGGCGGTCCGGATCAGGCTGTCCTTCGGGACCTTGCCAAGATTGGCTTCCAGCCAGGTCTTGAGGTATTGGGATACGGTTTCCATTTGACTGAAGGTCAGCCACCCGGCGACATCCCCTCCTGAAAACGCACGTTGTATCGGGAGTGGAGTCGATCCCTTCTCGCCTGATCGGCATAGTCAGGAAGCGGAACGGGTGCAACTGTTTCACCATCTGCGGTGTACAGATCCATGTCCTTGGCCCAGCCGCGGAAATCGAGCACCAGGTGCCGCTTCATCCCCTGTTCAGGAGGACGTGGGACCGGAAACGCCAGATGAATCTCCTCGCCACCCCCGATGATGGCAAGGGCACCGTCCGTGGCCGCCAACAGTTCCGATGCGTCGCCGAGCGCGGTATAAAAGCCGCGCTGATACTTGGTGTCCCAGTAGGGTGCCCGATCGGAGTAATCATATTGGGGAACCTTCTGGGGCCCGTTGGTTCGCCTTGGAAAGCCCGTACGCGCTACTCTCGCCTGCCGGGGCGCCACAATGGTCGGCTGTAACGACGGACCCTGTTCCTCAAACACCACCTGCAGACGATCCCAGTAGATTTCCATATTGGACGACAGTCGGAGCGCCGTGGTGCCCGCGGGCAGCTCTGGCATCGGCAATGCCATTTGCCGTGGCATGCCAGCCGGATAGCCAAATTCGCGCGCGACGGTGGACCAGGTTCCATCCTCGCCACGAGCCTCCAGGGTCGCAGTGCGGTAACCAATCCCCGCCTGCCAGGCCGCGAACACCGTCTGGGAATAGGGGTATTCCACCCAGCCATCGGCCATGAGCACGGCACCGGCCCGGTCGATCGTCTGGTCAAACTCAATCGTCAGGATCTGGTCCTCGGCCAGCAGGCCAATAAATCGATGGTCCACGGGCCCGGGCTCGGGTGCCTGCAGATTCGCGGTCAGCACCTGCGGCGTCACATCCCTGCCCCCGGCGTCCGTCACGCGAGCAGGTGCCAGCGATTCGCGGTAGGCGATCGGTCTGCCCGTCACCGCTGCACCACCGGTACCCATGCGTTCGTCCAGCACCATCGACCAGCCTTCAGGCAAGTCATACACGGCCAGGACAACCGAATCCACGTAGGCATTCTCTTCCATGGGTTCGGTCAATTTGATCTGATAGTGGCCATCACGGGCAGCCAGCAGGCCGTCAGGCAACAGGAACCGCTCGAACGGCCGGGGCGGTGCCGAAATGCCAGGCTCCGAGAAGAAACCAAGCCCGCCCACGCCCAGCACATCGGAGACGAAGCGATAGCGCTCGCCGTCCCAGGCGAAGATGACCGGGCATGAGGCAAGCTGGCGCTGGGTCTCCGCAATCACGTGGGTTTGTCCTGCCGCAAGGTCGAGTTCTGTCTGCGAGACGCCATCAGACCATTGCAGCGCCACGTAGTCCGCCGCCGGGCGACCACCGAGGCCTATGCTGACCGGGGTCAGACTCTGGCCAGGACCCGAGTGTGAGTCCAGCGCCTGGACCGAGGACCACCTTCCTCCCGCGCGCACCGTGATCGCGGTACCAATGCCCGAGGCATTGGATCGCATCTGGTCAGATTCCGTGCGACCGGTGGGTATGATGCTGACAAACTCGTACCGGCCAGGTCCCGGAGCCCAGAACTGCAAGCCGGTTTCGCCGAGGGTCAGCACACCGGGACCCTGCCCCGGGTCGATCGCAAGCGGCATCGCGCTCACCAGGTTCTGAACCTGTCCACTGAACAATACCCGATCAACTCGCGGGTCGATCACCTTGAAGCCTGCATCGTGCGCAACCAGCACCTCTGGCAGGCCGTTACCATTGAAGTCTGCGGCGGCAATCTCCCGTGCATTGGCCCCTGTATCGACGGACATGGGCCGACGTTGCCAGGACAGGCCATCGAAGGCCCAGACCACCAGTGCACCAGCATCGGTCAGCCCAAACAACTCGGCGTGACCATCAGCGTTTGCGTCTGCATAGGTGACGGCGCGCCACTGCTCATCGGTGAATGACTCCAGGCCCGGAAACGGGCGATAACGCCAGGTTCTGTCATTCTGCCAGACGTAGTGGGGTGCCGCCTGATTCAGTATGAGAATGTCAATGTCCCGGTCTGCATCAAGGTCCGCCGCCAGTACCTGCCTGCCGGCGACGCCAGCATCGATACCCATCTGTTCGGCGATGTTACGGAAACTTCCGTCTCGATGATTGATCCATAGCTCGCTTCCACCTGCCCCGGTGAGGAACACATCCAGGTCGCCATCGTGGTCCGAATCGAACACGGCACCGGCATTACAGGCGCTCTCCGACAGCACCAGGGGATCAACCCAACCGTCGCTGGTCTGGCGAATCCACTGGCTGCCAGAGGATGAACAGCGGACGACGTCCACCAGACCATCGTCGTCAATGTCGCCCCAGAGCAGGCCCTCGGCGCCCTCGCCGAACCCGGACGGGACGCTTGCCTCCCAGTTGCTGGCAAACTGCAGGGTTCTGGCCGGCCCTGTCATGAAGACCTCCGGACGCCTGTCGGAGTCCACATCCACGGCCGTGATCGACCTGCCCCAGGCCTCATCAGAGATCGGCTCGGGTGAAACCAGAAGCGCGCCCGAAGGTTGTCGCATTGCGGGCGAGGCGCTTGTGATCACGGACTTTGCCTCGGCCTTGCTACCCATCTTTCGATATGAGAACCCGGCCGTGCGGGCCGCCGGGTTTGGATCGAACCGCTGATAACCCGCCAGCATCTCGGCACTCTCCTCGGTCCGGCCCAACCGACGCAGCACCTGAGACCCTGCCCAATAGGCACTGCGCAGATAAGGGTCGAGTTCTGCCGCCTTCTGCAGCCACACCGCTGCCGATTCATAGTCACCCTGCTGCAGATGTGACTGGCCAAGGAAATAGGCGGCATAGGCATCTAGAGGGTCCATTTCCGCCACCCTGGCCAGAAACTCCGAGGCCCGAACCGGGTTACCCAGATAGAGGTGAATGATACCGGACACATACAGTGCCCTAATCTGTTCAGGCTCCCGGCCCAGCACTTCGGTCACAATGCTCAAAGCCCTCTGTTCATCGCCATCCTCCTGCCGATTGAGCGTCGCAATCGCAAGGTTGACGACGGCTTCATTCCAGTCTGGATTGCGCTCGGTGACCGCCGCAAACGTGTCGTGGGCAGGGCCATATTCGTATCTTCCCATCTGGGCGACGCCCCGGTCGTTCTGCGCAATGTCTTCTGGCGAAATCCCTGGCTCTGTACACGCGGACAACAGCGTGGCCATGACGATGGGATACAGGGCGATCATTGAATAGTTTTTCACTGATAATTGCTGCCGGTGACGAATGGTCGGGTAACCAGAATTGTAGCAACAATCTGCACCCGGCAGGCAGTATCGACCCACTGGGGCGCAGTATTTTCCAATTCTAAAATGAGTCTAAAAGGACCGGATCTTTAGCCTTTTAGCCAGCCGCCTTGTTTTGTCCAAAAATGGTCTCAA
>JAQBUI010000059.1 GCA_027624035.1 Pseudomonadota bacterium
CGGGGCCAACCGCCGCGCCTGCAGAATTCCCTGAGGTGCCTGCCTGGGCGGACGCACCTGCCGTGATCACGACTGCCGATGCGGTGGCATCGAGTTCAAAGGTCCCGGCGGTGAACTCGTCATACGCCCGCTTGTCTTTCAAGAAAATAATCTCGCTGAACGCCTGCCCACCCATCTGAAACCCGACCGTCAGCTTGGCCAGAGTCACGGTGCCCGTCACCCGGTCATTGACATACACCTTGCCCTTGCCATAGGCCCCACCCACCACGAAGCCGCCCTTGCCAACCGTCGGAAACACGGCGAAGGCGTAGGCATCCTTGAAGAAGGGCTTGACCGCAAAGGACGACTCAAACAGGTCGATGGTCCCGGCAAAACTGTCTGCACGGGCTGGTAAAGCCGCAAGTGACAACAGCAGCACCAGTATGGTCGTGGGCATTCGCATCGCTATGTATTTCATTGCAACCTCACAATCTGGACACTTCTGCAAGCATCATCCAAAGGTCTCGTGGAGCCCGCTTGCCTTGAGCCACTGCACCACGTCCTCGCGCTGGGCCGACGTCAGTTGATGTTCGATCACATCCCGGATCATCTGCCGCGAGGCCTCCGGGTAGGGTCGGCAGAGATAGCTGACGTCCTCGCCATAGATCGATGCGTGAAACGCTTTCGCCCCTGCCGCCAGTGCCGGCGCAAGGCCGAGAACATAGGGCACGTAGGTTTGGACCATTTCATCGAGCACGAAGTTCACAAATCCGGTCGATTCCGGGAACGGTGCGAGTTCACCACTGCCATCCCACTGATCCGCGTCGGCTTCTGCCCAGGCCACCACGCGGGGATAGGCTGCCAGCATGGCCTTCGGCGTCGGGTCCATGTTGGTATGGGCACGGAGCCCACCGAGCAGGATGCAATCGACTGCGGTGGGCCGGTGACCGAGCATATAGGGCGTCTGCTGTAGTTGCGCGTCCATCGCCTCGACGATCCGCACATACTCCCGCTCGGCTTCCTGCTGCTGATGGGCACTCTCGGTGCCCGTGGCGCGGCAGGCCCGGGGGCCCCAGTTCAGAATCCGTGCAGCTGCCTCGGCGTTGCCCCCGGTCATGCGGCGGGAGGCAAACTGCGCACTTTCCTCATAATGCCAGCGATAGTGGACCATGGTGCGCGCGATCCATTCATCAAAATACTCCTCGACGATCTGGGTCAGCACCCCCAATGGTCCGGGTGGAAACATGGATCTGGCGGGAAAGCGCCCGTCCAGCATCCGCATGAGCGGCGTGGTATCGCCGATCATCCAGTTTTCAGGGGTCAGCAACACCGGGACCTGATGGGTGCCTGAGCGCATTTCGATGTTGCTGGTATCCCGGCCCTTGTCCCTGAACACGAAGTCCGCCCCATAGAAGATCATGGCGGCCTCGAGTTTACGGCTGAAATAGCTGAGCTCACCCCCGTAGATCGTGTACTGGCGCGTCATTTCATTCGACATTTCATGCGACATTATCATGCGACACCTATCTCAAGCTGGCCCACCCGGTCGATGTTGGCCACAATCCGGTCACCGCGCGCGATAGGGCCGACGCCAGCCGGGGTTCCAGTATAGATGAGGTCACCGGCGCGCAGGCTGAACAATGTGGACAGCCTGGATATGACCTCGGGGACCTTCCAGATCATCTGGTTGACATTGCCGTGCTGGCGAATCTCTCCATTGATCGACAGGGAGATCGAACCATCATTGACTGGCCCACACTGGGTGATCGGGATGAGCTCGGAACAGGGGGCAGCATGCAGAAAGGCCTTGCCCGCTTCCCAGGGGCGAGCCTTGTCCTTGGCCTCACTCTGAAGGTCACGCCGGGTCATGTCGATCCCGACTCCGTAGCCATACACCAGATCCATCGCATCCTCGACCCGAACATCAGCACCACCCTTGCCTAGAGCCACCACAAGTTCGACCTCGTGGTGGACATCCGATGACAGCGCAGGATAGGTCATGGTCTCACCGGAGTGCAAAATGCCGTAGTCCGGCTTCATGAAGAAAAATGGCGGCTCCTTGTCCGGGTCGTGCCCCATCTCCACAGCATGATCGGCATAGTTTCGACCCACGCAGTAAATCTGGTGGACCGGAAAACTGCCGCCTCCGGCCACCGGCAGCACGACCACCGCCTCCGGTTCAATCACATAACCCATTGCTGACTCCCATGTTTGTTCTGGTTCCACGATAGCTTCTGGTTCTTCGATCACGCGGGCCGTGTCCCATGCCCTCCTCCGCCTGAAAATTCCACAAGTCCTGACAAGTTCCAATGCCGCGAACCGGGGAAGCTCTGATGATGTGGACGGCTTCGTGAGGCAAGAGCCAGGGCACCCACCAAAAATCGCGACAACGCTTCAATCTCGCGATGTTTTGAGGACAACGCCAACGCCACTATCTCGGAGACGGACCCAAACCAGAGGTTCGCTAGTGTACCTTATTCACGCGCCCACAATTCACCGGTTCGCGCGATTCATTCAGCCAGGGGTGTTCAGGTCGATCCCCGCAACGCAGGCCCGAAGACAGACCTGACCCAATCATTGTTCCAGACTGACTTCGGCCCAGTGATGGGGGTGATCCGAGGCGCCGCGGGGATGGATTCCCACGGCGTCAATCCTGAGCCCCCGGGTGACAATCCAGTCAATGTGGTCAATGTGATCTGCGGGGAGCCCCTGACCGGCCAGACTCGCGGTCGCGTCACTGGCCAGCCCCTCAGCCAGCATGGCCTGCAGTGCCCCTTCATGCCCGGTATTCAGATCGCCCATCAGGATCGATGGTGACGTCGCCAGGAATTCATCCAGCACGGCCTGAAGCTGATGCTCCCGAATCCCGCTCCTGTCGAGATGGGTCACCAGCACCGTCACCGGGCGCCCAGCCATGATCACCTTCAGTCTGACCAGATTTCGATGGGCCCGTGCGGTCACCTCCTGGTTCGAGTCCCGATAGCGAAACAACAATGGCACGATTTCGTAGTCGACGATGGTACATCGACTGAGGACCGCGTTACCGAATCCGTCAAACAGCTTTTGGCGGGTCGGAGCATATAGCCAGGCAAGGTTCAGACTGGCTGCCAGTTCCCTTGCCTGGTGGGAAAACACATCATCGCGCACCTCGTTCAGCCCGATCAAATCCAGATCGCTGGCCACAAGGACGTCAGCAACCCGCTTGAGGTTGCGCTCATCGTCCAGACCCTTGGCGCCCTGGATGTTGTAGGTCCCCACCCGGATAGTGGCACCACAGGATTGCAGGCGTCCGGATTCGGCCATCTCGTTGCCACCCTGTCCCGGAACCGGCCACTTGATGGACCCGGCCCAGACCAGCAACAACAGTGCACCCAGAAATGCCAGCCCGAAAAAGGCCCGTCGCTTCGTCATAGCGATGAGCCTAACCCGTGAAACGCTCTCATGCCACGTTCCTTATACGACTACGACGCGCCTGAGGCGGGCACGCTCAGGGCTGTTCATGGAAGTTCACTGATACGACGTGCCAGCCTGAGCACTTCCGTGCGCAACCACGGCGCGCCTGAGACGGGCACGCTCAAGGCTGTTCATGGAAGTTCACTGATACGACGTGCCAGCCTGAGCACTTCCGTGCGCAACCACGGCGCGCCTGAGACGGGCACGCGCAGGGCTGTCAGGCAGCGAAATCAGTTCCGCGGGCGAGCCCTGGCGCAGCAGACGACCATCGGCAAGCTCCAGGATCAGGTCATAGCGTTCCAGGCTCTCAAGCCGGTGGGCAATGGTGATCACAGTGCGATCTGCGAGCGCAGTGGACATCAGCCGCTGCATCTGATCATCGGTCCGCCGATCCAGCGCACTCGTGGGCTCATCCATGAGGATGTACTGCTTGTCCAGCAGGATGAGTCGGGCAATACAAAGCAGTTGCCGTTCTCCGACACTGTAGTCCCTGCCCCCTTCCAGTACCCTGGCATCAAGATCCAGGTCGAGGCCCACCGAGGTCAGCACCTCAGCCAGCCGCTCATCAGGAATCCGGGTCAGTTCACCCACCAGGTTGAAGCGAATGGTGCCGGAAAACAGATACGGGTCCTGGGGCACCACGCCGAAATGACGTCGCAGACAATGAATGTCCACATCGAAGATCGAAATATCACCAATCCTGATATCACCACCCTGGTGATAGACCATGCGAAACAGTGCCTGCATGAGGCTCGACTTACCCGCCCCGGTACGGCCCATGATGCCCACCTTCTGACCGTATGGGATTGTCAGTGTGAGACCATCCAGAATCAGCGGCTGACCGGCACGATACGACATGGAATACTCCTCGAACCGGATGTCCCCGGACAAGGTCTGCTGGGTCGAGCCCGCAACCGGATGCAGCCGCGACTCCTGGGTGATCTGATCCGGAAGATCAATCATGAAAAAGGCGCGCCGTGCATGAGAGGCGGTCTCTCCCAGAAACGACATATCCCAGGCAAGCCCGAAAAACGTACTGTTGAGATTGAACACAGCCGTAATGATCACCGCTGCGAGCCCGGTAGAAATCAGCCCGCCATGCAACCCGTAGATCAGAAAACCATAAACGATGATTGCATAGCCCGCAGAGATCGCGCCCATCCACAGCATCCCCCAGCCCATCAGCCTGGCATAGAAGAGCTGAATGTTCATGGAGTCTCCATAGGCGCGATGGATCCGGTCCAGCAGGTTCTTCTGCTTGCCATAGAGCGTAAAGATCGTTCGCCCCTCGATCAGATCGGTTTCCCGGTGCAGGGCCTCACCGATCCGCACCGCGCGAAGTTCACGGGCGTGACTCATCATCGGCGCAAGCTGCATTTGCAGCGCAACGTAGAGCATCACCACCGGAATGATCAACAGGCCCGCCACGGGGTTGGCCAGCATAATCAGCAATCCAACACACAGCACCTCAGCCAGGCCGTTGGCCGTATCCCCAAGAGACATCACGCCTTCCAGGCGCAACATGCCGTAGTCTCCCAGCAATCGATTGATGAGCCGCCCTGAGGGGTTCTCATCGAAAAACGTGGTTCTCACATTCGACACCGATGCCATCATGTCCGCATGAATCCCCTGGGTAGACCACTGACCACATAGCTCGAACAACATCCAGGCTCCGACTCGACACAGCATGGCGACCAGCGTCAGCATCACCAGCGATGAGATCGTCACCGGAATCACGACTTCCATCACCAGCAGGTCGTGGGTCACCGAACACCCGTTCTGCCCCGCGCAAGCCACCAGTTCGCCCACAAACCACAGGAAATAAGGCGGTGCGGCGGCGGCGAGAAAGATCACCAGAATAGTCGGCACAAAGACCTTGCGAAGCAGGGTCAGACTCTTGACGTACCGATACAGGGTCCTGATGTTGTTCTGCTGCCGGGAGACCTCCTCCTCGCTAACAAAATTTTGATGGTTCATTACCCATTCTCCTCACCACTTTCCGGGACGCTGTTGCTGTCACCTGTACCGACATCCTTGTATTCGATCACCTTCGATCGATTCGCCTTGGCTGGCTTCTTTGAAGTTCGCGGCTCTTTGATGACAGGTTTCACGGCGCCATATACGACTGGATCTACGACTGGATCTACGACCGCTTCTACAACCGCTTCTCCAACCGCTACAACACTGTCCCCACCGAAGTCACCGGCACGCAGATGACGGCTGAACTCCGAGTCGGGATCTGACATCAGCTGCATGGGCTAGCCATCTTCAATGAGACGCCCGCCATCGAGCACCAGCAGTCGATCTGTTCGGGACAACTCGCTCAACCGATGGCTGCACAGCACAAATCCCGCAGGACCATTCACCAGGTTGTCCATCAGCACCGACTCCGTAGCCGCGTCCACTGCACTCAAGGGGTCGTCAAGGACCAGAAACGACCGACGGGAGTGCAATGCCCTCGCGAGGTTCACGCGCTGCTTCTGGCCACCGGACAGATTGACGCCGACCTCACCGACCTCTTCAGACAAGCCCCCCGACCAATGCCGGATGTCTGCCTCCAGTTCCGCAAGCCGAAGCGCCTCGACCACACATGCCTCATCGAACTCCGTCTCCAGCGCCACATTGATGGCTAGACTGGTATTGGACAGATACGCCTCCTGAGGCATATAGCCGATCACTTCCCGTAAGCGCCGATAGACGTTGCCATGCCACAGATCGGCCACCACGCCATTGTCGAACTCTATCTGAATGGTGCCACTGGTGGGTTTGATCTCCCCGCACAACAGCCGCAACAGCGTCGACTTGCCAGCACCAACCTTGCCAATAAGGCTCGTGTATTCACGGGGATTGATCGACAGGTACAGGTCCCGAATCACCGGTGCACCGCCCTCATAGGCAAAGCTCACGTTGTTGAAGTGCACTCGCACGGGCAACGCGCCATCCACCGACCGAGGCGAGTCGTCCATCAGATCATCGTTGATGTCACGATGCGCAAACAGGCGCGACAATCGTTTCACACAGGCAGCCGCCAGCGCATAGTCGATAAAGATGTTGGGCAGCCAGCGGATGTAGAGGGTGATGTGGTTCAACATCCAGATGCTGGCAAAGAGTGTTACGACATCCTCTTCGCCGCCCAGAAGCTGGTTGCACCAGATCAACGCAATGATAGGAAACAGCCACCAGCTGACGCTGACACCAAAATCAATCAGTACCACCGCATGCTCCCGGGTGCTCTCCACCACCAGTCTGCGGATGTGGTGGGCGACCCGGGTGCGCATCAGAGGCTCCCACGACAGATAACGCAACACCCGGACGTTCGCCACCCATTCGCCAATGATGGTAGCCAGCTTGTCCTCCTGCGCCTTGATGATCTCTTCCTTGCGGTGAACGTATCGGCCGAGCAGGAATGCAAGGGGCATTGCCCCAAAGCCAACCCCGATGGCAACCAGTCCGGGAATGCCCATGTAGTAAACAATCACTGGCCCGAGGATGAGCATCGCCAGAGCGCAGGGCACCCCGTTTCTAAAGACCGAATGAAACAGGTCTCCGATGCGGTAGATGTCCGATGAAATCAGCGTCTTCAAATTCCCCGTGGAGAATTCTTCGGACGACAGAGTGCCCATGGCCAGCAGTTTGGCATTCAGGCGCAGGGTGACGAATGTCCGGGTGCAGACCAGCAACTGGCTCTGCAGTACAGACGTCCAGGCGTTGATGACCAGGCTCACCAACTGGGCGACCGCGTAGAACCCGAGCAGCCACAGAGCGGCTGTCAGACTGTTTGCTTCGCCCAGAATGCGCTGACTGGCGAGCACTGATACCAGCACCAGCAGCGTGATGACACCTCTACCGGCGATGAGCTTAAGTATCAGACCCGGATAGGTACCGATAAAATCCCGCCAGAATCGCCCGCTCATCAACACGTCCGGGCTCTGCTGCCGAAGCTGATCGAACTCACGCTGCAGTTCAGGCGGGACCGCCTGTGGGGCCACGTTGGTGGTCGCCAGAAACGCCCGCTTCAGTCTTGCGGGGTTTGCGAGTATTGCCAGGTCAAACATGGCTTGAAACATGGTTCTGCCCTCGCACCGGGCATAAAAAAACCCCGGTGGTTTGGACCTACCGGGGTTATTGTTACTTTATCCGGAAGGTCTGTTCTGATTCAGGACCCTCCGAAAATGCGAGCTTCGTCAGGTCGTAATGATATCCGTGTTGTTGGTCGGCGCGGAATGCTTGGCTGCCTTGCCTGCCGCGACTGACACATCAGCAATCGCCGGGCGCACGTATCCCGTGGTGGCTGTGCCAAATGCGATAACTGTTGGGAACATGTGCTTCATTGCGAAAACGATATCCGTTGGGAATTTGATTGGGAGGGGATCATAAACCCATCGTTGGACACAAACAAGTGTAGCGGCTTCAAAGAAGCCGCAAGCGCGACAGACGTGCGTAAGAACAGGATCAACAGTCCAGTCTATCGGGACAAGACCTCATACTCACCCGCCTGAAACCTCTCGGCGAGCACAAACTTCTGAATCTTCCCCGAACCTGTCAACGGCCAGTCTTCAACGAAGACCCAGTGGCGCGGGGTTTTCTGAGGCGCCAGGGTCTCTCGACAGAAGACTACAAGATCCTCAATCTGAAGAGGTTCGCCGGAAACTCGCAGGAAAGCGGCTACCACCTCACCCCACTTCTCGTCCGGTATTCCGACCACTGCGACTTCCAGGATTTCCGGGTGCTCGAGCAGGCGGTTCTCAATCTCTGCCGGGAACAGATTCTCACCGCCCCGAATGATCATCTCCTTGACCCTGCCGGTGACCTTTACATACCCTCTGTTATCCATGGTGCCAAGGTCGCCCGTGTGCAACCAGCCATCGTTATCAATCGTGGCCGCTGTGGCCTCCGGATTGTCGTTGTACCCCAGCATGTTGCAGTATCCCCTTGAGCAAATCTCACCAACCACTCCCACTGGCACCACTTTATTGTCGTCAGTACTTCTGATGGAAATCTCTGTACAGGCAAGAGGCTGGCCGACCGTTTCGGTCGCATCAGTAAAATTGTCAGTCAGACGAGTCTCGGTCACCACGGGGGAGGTTTCGGTCTGACCATAGACGATACAGAACTCTGCTCCAAAGGCACCCTGGACCTTTTTGACGAGTTCCGGAGGCACCATGGAACCACCTGAAACAACGGCCCCCACTGAAGCAAGATCACGGGGCGAGCTGGCCTGGGCCTCCAGCATCGCCACCAGCATCGTGGGTACCGCCAGCAACCCGTAAACCTGCTCCGATTCGATCACATCGAGCATGTTCTGGGGGTCAAACATCGCCGCGATCAGCATCGTTGCGCGCAACTGGGCGGTGCCCAACGTGGCGACGGCACATCCGGAGCAATGGAACATTGGCATCGGGTTCAGGTAGACCTGCCCGCGAGTCAGGCCAATGCGAGACAGGGTCAGGCGGGCATTATTGGTGATCCCCCGGTGATGCAGTATCGCGCCCTTGGGGAATCCGGTGGTCCCGGAGGTATACTGGATCTGCACCGGGTCCATCGCTTTGACAACGGGCAGTGGCGCCTTGCTTTGAAGCCGCTGCCTGACAGTGGCCAGATCATTCATCTCGTAGACCGCCCGAATATCCGGAATACCGACCACCACCTCATCTGCTATCTCGCGCATCGGATTACCCCGGTAGGCTGGCACCAGAAACAGTGCAACCGAACCCGACTGACGCAGCACGTAATCCAGTTCGGCGGGCCGATAGGCAGGATTCACGGTGACCAGAGTCAGACCAGCCAGCGCCGCTGCATATTCGACGATCACCCATTCAGGGATATTGGGCGACCACACGGCAATCCGTTCCCCTGGTCTGAACTCCGCCGCCAACCGTCCAGCGAGATCCTCACTCTCGGAAAGGAGCTCCGCGAAGGTCCAGCGACGACCGATGCTGCCATCCTCCCTGCATTCGATCAGACCAGTCTGGTCTCCCGCATCCGCCGCGGCCTCCCGGAGCACCTGCCCCACGGTCGTATCCCGGATCGTTTCGTCATCCTGGGCGGGAAATTCGGAATGGGTGAGACTGACCTCGTACATGTGCGGCTCCCTGGGAGTATCGAATATCGATTCAAGAATAGCCTCAAAGAACATCCGGGGCCACATGCCCCGGTCCCGGGGGCCGGTCAACCGCGTGGGCGAGCCCACACCGAATAACGACACAGCGTCATTCAGGCCGTCCTCATACGGCTAGTCCACCGCCTTGCTTTCCAGCGCCGCGAGCTTCTTTCCAAGATCAGCATGCCCACCGGCATAGGCCCACCCGGACGGCCTTCCGTTGAAAGTGTCATCCCGGATGGCCGGGTCGGCACCCCGGGCCAGCAACAGCTCCACCAGTTCCTGATCACCGTTGATGGCCGCCTGATGCAGCGCCGTGGCGTTGACACCATTGCGGGCATTGACATCCGCGCCGGCGCGGACCAGCGCCGTCACCAGTTCATGCTCGCCCAGCATGGCTGCTTCGATCAGTGCCAGACCGGCAAGTTCAGGATCCTCCAGGGTCAACGTGTCTGTGTCCTGCAATGACTGGTAGCAGCCGAGAAGACACTCGTAGGTCGGGTCGACCTTCGCGCCACCATTTACCATTGCAGCGGCCATGGCGAGCATCAGTCCGGCCTCCCGCGGGTGGCTGCTGGACGTCATCAGACCAAATGCGGACTGACCGGCCCCGCCACGATAGGTATAGCACAAGGCATTGGGATCACATCCGGCATTGAGCAGCATCTGAATGATCTCCACCGCGTTGGCTGGTGTCTTCTGACGTTCCGACTCATATCCGTTCGCGCCCAGGTAATGAAATAACGTGCACCGGTGGGGCCGGGTTGATCGTGCCCGAACCAGATCCGGGAATTGATTGAGAAGCTCCTGCAGCCTTTGGCTGTCACCTGCCACCACAGCATCCGCTGCCGCCTCAAAGGCCTCAGCCAGACCCATGACGGGCAATGCACCGACGGCGCCGTATTGCCGCAGCAGGGCCACTATTTCATCGCTGTCTGATAACCCAAGCGCAACATCCAGCGGGGAATCGCTTGCATAGTTCCGGGCATTCACGTCCGCACCCGACTCCAGGAGACACTGGCACACTTCAATGTTGCCGGACTGAGCGGCAAGGTGCAGGGCCGTCATTCCGTCATCGTCCGTGGCATCCGGGTTCACCCCCCCCGCCAGCAGTCGAATGGCGGTATCCCCGTCTGCGGACCGTATGGCCCGACAAAGCCAGACATGGTCCACCGACTTCACACCTGAAAAACCCGAGATGTCCTGCATCACGCCCCCGGCGAAACATCGGCCCAGGGCCCGGTCCACGTTCCGGACCCTGGTCTGGTCCGCACCCGCGTCCAGCAGTGCCCGGGCATGGGACTCACGATGGAGACTGACGGCAAGCTGCAGCGGGGTCCGGCCTGCCCGGTCTTCAAAATCCACTCTGGCGCCCGCATCAATCATCCGAACCAGCAGCGACAGGGGCGCACCCAGTACCACGGCTTCGGTGACGCTGCTCCCCTCAAACCCCCAGGTCACCTTGTTCCAGTCCGGGTCTGCCCCATGGTCCAGCAGTAACCCGGCAATGTCCGCTGTTGCACCCTGCAGGGCATGGGGCAGCGCATGGCATTTGTGCCACAGCGGAGGGTCTGCTTCGAGCAGCAGAGTCAGGCTTTCGATTTCTTCGAGACGCACCGCTTCCCACATGGCAGACCCCTCATAGAGCGTCGGGCCGTCATTGATGTCTGCGCCCGACTCCAGCAGCATCCGGACGATTTCAGGGTCCCGGGCCAACCCGACCGCGGCGCCCAGCGCGGTCCGATATCCCCGGGCCGATTCAAGCTCTGCAATACCTGTATTGACGTCCGCACCCAGGGCGATCAGTGCGGACACCAGGTCCCGTCTGGCCTGGCGGCTGGCCTCGTCCGTGGCATATCGGCTGCTCAGGACGTACATGAGCGGTGTCCATCCGTTCGGTGGCAGCGCTGCATTGATCCCCTCGGTTTGGAGGTGAGTCAGTGACTCCGGGTCAAAGCATATGAGCGACACGGCCGGTGCATCGTCCGCAAGACCGGGATGGCGACGAAGCGTCTCCCGGAACTGATCAACATGGCCATTGATGGCAGCCTTCACCGCCAGCCCGGCAAGCTGAACCGCGCTGATTCTGTCAACGTCGAGGGCGCGCCGCAGTTTGGGCCAACTCTCGAAGCCCGCCTCCCGCGCGATCACAAACTGGGTTTCCGATAGTCGGGACCCTTGCCGGAGGATCGTTTCAAGGCTGACCTGGGCACGGGCTGGCACCGCACGCTGGATTCGAGCCGCCGCACTGACGCTGCCGCCATCCAGGTGCTTTTTCAACTCCCTGGCGCGTTTGCGAAGCTGTTCAAGATTAAGATCCGGCGATACCGGCCGAGGGGACGAGGACCATGACGTCTTCATGAGGATCTCCTTTCGTTGTCGAGTGTCCGCTGAACTCGATGAAAGAAGATCTGTCGATCTGTCTTTTGTGTGTTTCTACCACTGTAGTCAAGATGGGCTCTGCCCTTCCCGCGGACCGGTTGCGTTCTCGACGATGCAACCACGAGGCTACGTCTCCTCACTTCCAAGGTCAACCGGAAATCATGGAAGCCAAAAAAAATCCCGCCGGCTCTCGCTGGCGGGATCTTGTTGGCTCGATCTGCGCACCGGTTGGTGCAGCAGGATCAGGCGGCCGAGTGACGCAGCACCTGTCCGGCACGGGTGCCGGTCAGTTCGCCGTCACGAACACTCATCTTGCCATTGACAATCGTTGCCTTGAAGCCTTTGGAACGCTGAATGAAGCGCGGTGCACCACCCGGAAAATCATTGACGAGTTCCGGCTGAAGCTCGGCGACATTGTCGATGTCAATTACATTGACATCGGCACGCATGCCCTGCTTGAGTACCCCACGGTCCGACAGGCCGACGACCCGGGCAGGCCCGGACGTCATCTTCTGGATGACCTGGGGAAGCGTGTAGAACTTCGTTTCACGATACCAGTGTGACAGCATGAAGCTCGACCAGCCTGCATCCATGATCTGAGACACGTGAGCGCCGGCGTCACCGAGACCCGGGTAAATGTGCTCGCTCTTGAACAGATTGGCCTGCTCTTTGAAACTGGCAGAGAACATGCGGAAATTGAACATGCCACGGCCGTTGCTTTCGCGGGACAGGCGCAGGAAGGTCTCTGACCAGTGCTCGCCAGCAGCTTCTGCCGCTTCCTTGAGGCTCACCTCATTGGTGTATTCCGGTGTTTCACCACTGCCGAGGTAGTAGACCCGGCCGATCGGCAACTGGGTGCTGTTCGATTCACGGGCTTCTTCCACCAGTTTGGCACAGGTTTCCGGGTCGTTGATGGCTTCCAGACGGCCAGCCAGGTCCATGACGCTCAGCTTTCTCCAGGTCTCGCCACGAGCGGGCAGACTGGACTGCAGGCCAAACATGAATCCGGACCCGCGGACATGGGAAATCGCCGTAATATCACGCCCTTTGCAGAGTTCGTCCAGCGCCTGCGCTGATCGGGTACCGGCACCTTCGTCCGGCTGGGTACCGTAGCTGAACAGTACACGACTGCCCTTGTCGGCGATGGCTTCGAGGATCTTGAAGTCGGCACCCACGGCCTGCATCAGACCACCCTTGGGTGCTACGGTGGCAGAAATCTGCTCCAGTTCGCTCGCCGGGGCAAAGGTACCGGGGATAGAACGGCCGTCCGGTGCCTTGTGGGGTTCGAAACGGTTGGTTGAGAAGCCAAATGCACCATCGTCGATCGCCTTGCTGACGATGGCCGCCATCTGGGCGACTTCTTCTTCTGTCCCTTCCTCACTGAAGGACCGATCGCCCATGACGTAGTAACGAATCGCGGCATGACCCACCAGGCCAGCCACATTGACCGCCGTGC
Source organism: Pseudomonadota bacterium (assembly GCA_027624035.1). GTDB lineage: Bacteria > Pseudomonadota > Gammaproteobacteria > Pseudomonadales > Azotimanducaceae > UBA7455. Next base: position 13,371 of record JAQBUI010000059.1, read on the forward strand.
CAAGACGCTCGATGGAGTTGAGATATTCTCCATACTGCTCCCAGTCCCAGGCGAGTCCACCTAAAATGGCGTCTTTGGGGATGTCTTCTACCGTCTCCATCATGCCGGCGAGCAGTTCACGGTGCTCCGGACGGCAGGGCGCAAAGGTCATGCCGCAGTTTCCGATCAGCGCTGTGGTCACGCCATGCCAGCTGACCGGTGTCATGTCCGGGTCCCAGCCCATCTGGGCATCGAGGTGCGTGTGGATGTCGATAAATCCGGGGGTGACTACCTGACCCTTGGCATCGATTTCCTCAGCACCCTTCTCTTCTACCTTGCCGACCGCGGCAATCAGGCCGTCCTTGATTGCAACGTCGCCATGGACAGGCTCACTGCCTGTGCCATCGACGATCAAACCATTTCGAATGACTATGTCATACATAGAGTTATTCCCTCTTGTTTCGAGTGTATTGCCTCACGACACCGATTTGCTTGGCAGAGAGGCACCAGGATTTCTTTCTTCGGAGAAACTGCCCATCCATCGTGCACAAAGACAGATATAACTTCAAATAGAATTTCGTGATCTTCCCATACTATTTTTTTATGTCGAACTGCTCACCGAGACAATATCACGCTCATCGATCACGGCTTTACCGTAACCTGACATCATCAGGGATTCCATGGCGGGCAAAGGTGATAAAGTCTTCTCCTGATTGATCCCTTGATTACCGGATGCCTGTATGGCTGCCAGCCGCACCCTGAAGCTCGTTCTGCCGGTCGTGTTTCTCGTCGGTGCCGGTATGATCTCAATCACGATGATGCAGTCGGCGCCCCGCGCCCACATCGCACCTTCGGAGCCACCGGCCCTGCTGGTGGCTGTCAATACCGCCAATCGGGAACCGGTTAACTTCATCGTCTCCACCCAGGGCACGGTAACACCACGGACCCAGACCACCCTTGTGTCCGAAGTCTCCGGCCAGATCGTTGAAGTCTCGCCCGCCTTTGTCAGTGGCGGGTTCTTCAATCAGGGCGACGTGCTGCTTCGGATCGATCCACGAAACTACCAGAGTTCGCTCAAGCGGGCCCAGGCGGATGTAGCACGGGCCCAGACCCAGGTGGCCACCGAGTCTGCCCTGGCCGGCTATGCGATGGAAGACTGGCAGCGACTACGGGAACTGAGCGTCAGAGAAACCGGCAAACCCTCCGACCTGACCCTGCGAAAACCACAGATGCAGGAGGCGTTTGCCGAACTCGCTGCCAAGGAAGCGGATCTTGAGAAGGCCACGGAGGACCTGAATCGAACGGTGATCCGCGCGCCCTATGACGGAATGGTCCGCGACAAGCTTGCAGACGTGGGCCAGTTCGTCAATCCAGGCACCCAACTGGCGCGTACTTTCGCCGTGGACCGGGTCGAGGTACGCCTGCCGATCACCCAGCAGGACCTCAAATACCTGGACCTCCGCGGTCTGCGGGATGGTAGAGAACTAAAGTCACTGCTGACCGCGGATATCGGGGGGCGGAGCTTTACATGGCCTGCCACTGTGGTTCGCTCCGAGGGTGTATTCAATGAGAACACAAGAATCGTCTATGTTGTCGCGGTGGTGAACGATCCCTACCGGCTTTCCAGGAAGGGCGATCAGGACATTGAACCGCTTCGGGTTGGCACCTTTGTGGAGGCCAGGATCGAAGGTAAGGACGGAGGCGATCTGTTCGTGATTCCACGCCACGCGCTGACGCGAGGCACGACCCTGTGGATCGTTGATGAAGAGTCAAGAATCCAGCCCAAAGACGTGGCGATCGTACGCACCGATGAACGATTCGCCTACATCAGTGAAGGTATCAGCGACGGTGACCGTTACGTCACCATACCAGTGGACCAGCCACTGCCTGGACTGAAGGTACGTTACGATGGCTAGTATCGACACCAGCACTTTACCGGACACCAGCGGGATCATCGGCTGGTTTGCCAGAAATCACGTTGCCGCCAACCTGTTGATGGCATTCATCATCATCGCCGGCCTATATGGCCTGCTGACCATCAAGAAAGAAAGCTTCCCCGCCTTCGAGTCCAATCGAATCAGCATCATGGTCCCCTACCCCGGCGCCGCACCCAATGAGGTTGAAGAGGGTGTCGTCGTCAAGATCGAAGAAGCCATCAAGAACATTCGCGGCATCAAGGAAGTCCGCTCCACCGCCAGCGAGGGGGCCGCCCAGGTCCTGCTGGAACTCGAGGAAGGCTATGATATGGCCGAGGTGTCCGACGAGGTGAAGCTCGCCCTCGACAGCATCTCCACCTTCCCCGGCGAGATCGAGCGTCCCACCATCAGCAAGTCGTTCTTCCGCAATGGTGCCCTCAACGTGCAGGTATATGGCGATCTCAGCGAAGCCACCATGAAGGAACTGGTCGAGCAGATCCGCGATGAGATCACGGCACTGCCGGAAATCTCGTACGCGGAAGTCATGGGCTCCAGGCCATTCGAGATCGGCATTGAGATTTCAGAGTCCACCCTGCGCCAGTATGGTCTGACTCTGGATCAGGTGGCACAGGCCATTCGCCGCTGGTCCGTCGACCTGCCCGGCGGCTCCATTCGCACCGAGGGCGGAGACATTCGCCTTCGCACCAAAGGGCAGGCCTATACCGGCGCCGATTTCGAGGACATTCTGCTGTTTACCGCAGAGGATGGCACCCGCGTAACCCTCGGCGACATCGCGAATATCAATGACGGCTTCGCAGAGGTCGAGAGCTTCTCGTTTTTTGACGGTGTTCGCAGCTTTGGCGTCAGCGTCATGTCCAACGCCGACGAAAACGAACTCAGTATCAGCGCGGCGGTGCATCGCTATGTCGATGAGCGCTCCCAGACCCTGCCACCGGGGATCAAACTGACCGCCTGGGCCGACAATACCTACTACCTCAAGGGTCGCCTTGAGATGATGGCCGAGAACATGGCCCTCGGTGCCATTCTGGTATTCCTGATTCTTGGTGTTTTTCTGCATCTGAAGATCGCCAGCTGGGTGATTATTGGCCTGCCGGTTGCCTTTCTCGGGGCCTTCATGATGCTGCCGACCGTGGGTGTCACCGTCAATATCATGAGCCTGTTCGCTTTCATTCTGGTGATCGGCATCGTGGTGGACGATGCGATCATCATCGCCGAGAGTGTCTACACCTATACAGAAGAACATGGCTATACGATCGACAACATCATTCTTGGTGCCAAGCGGGTTGCGATGCCAGCCACTTTCGGCGTCCTGACCACCATCATGGCATTTGCGCCTCTGCTGTTTCTGACCGGTCGCATGTCCTCCGTCCAGGCCGCTATCGGCTGGGTGGTCGTGTTCTGTCTGTTCTTCTCGCTGGTGGAATCCAAGCTCGTTCTGCCCTCACACCTCGCCATGATGAAATCATCACATGGCAAAAAACACGGCCTGTCTGACAAGATAGACAGCAGCCTGAAACGCTTTGTCCGGAACGTCTACCTGCCCTTCCTCGCCAGGGCGATCGAGTTTCGCTGGGCCACCGTGGCGTTCTTCGTAGGCCTGATCATCATCATGGGCGGCGTCTTCGCGGGCGGCGTCGTTCGCTTTGTGTTCTTTCCGGAGATCGACAACGACTATGTCATGGCGAATATTGAACTCGAAGACGGCGCACCTGAGTCGCTGATCTACGACATTATTCAGGAGCTCGACGACGATCTGCGTCTGGTGAACGAGGCCATCAAGAAGGAGAAAGGCAGTGACGTGAACGTGGCGGAGCACATGTTCGCCTATGTGCAGAACGGCACCCGGGGGATGCTGCAGGTTGAACTGAACAAATCCGATGATCGCCCTGCCCACCCGAAGGAACTGGAGATCCGCTGGCGGCAACAGGTCGGTGACATCGCCGGCACCAAGGAGCTGACCTTCCGTTCCAGCATGCACATGGGCGGGGGTCCACCCATCTCCATCAATCTGCAGGGCAGGAATTTTTCCCAGGTAGAAGGCGCGGCCGAAGAACTGCTCGAATACCTGCGTCAGATAGACGGCGTGTACGAGGTTCAGAGCACCGCGACCAACGGGCCGGAAGAATTGATGCTGGCCCTGACACCGGAAGGGGAAGCCCTTGGACTGACCCTTGTGGACCTGGCAAGACAGGTCCGGCAGGCGTTCTACGGTGCCGAAGCCCAGCGAATCCAGCGCGGCAATCAGGAAATCAAGGTGATGGTGCGCTATCCGAAGTCGGAGCGCGAGTCTATCGGCAACCTTGAAAACATGTGGATCCGGACACCGGACGGTCGTGAACTGCCGTTCGCATCCGTTGCCAGATATCAAAACCAGCAAGGCTACTCCAGCATTTCCCGCTACGACGGCAAGCGCACCATCACGGTCACCGCGAACGTAAACAATGCGGTCACCCAACCCAACATCGTCATGGCCCAGGTGACGCGTACCTATCTGCCGGAAATGCTGCAACAGTATCGCGGCGTAACACACAGCCTGTCGGGCTCATCACTGGCGGAGGCAGCCTCCCTGAACCAGTTGCTGTATGCCTTCCTGGCAGCGTTGTTCGGTATCTACGCGCTGATGGCCGTACCGCTTCGGTCCTACACCCAGCCGCTGATGATCATGAGCGTCATCCCCTTCGGCATCGTTGGCGCTGTGGTCGGTCACTGGATACTGGGAATTCCCGTCAGCGCGGTCTCAATCATTGGCATCGTGGCGCTGTCAGGGGTCGTCGTCAACGACAGTCTGATCATGGTGCACTTCGTCAATGTGCGGGTCGCCGAAGGAGCTTCTGTGAAACAGGCGGCCATAGAATCGGGCGGTGCCCGCTTCAGAGCGATTCTGCTCACGTCTCTGACAACCTTCTTTGGCCTGATTCCCATCCTGATGGAGTCCTCGGCACAGGCCCAGATGGTGATGCCCATGGCGGTGTCTCTCGGTTTCGGCATCCTGTTCGCGACGGTGATTACCCTGATCCTGGTACCTTGCCTGTACAACATCCTGGCGGATTTTGGTGCAGGCGCTGACCTGCCCACGGAAGCAACGACGCCCGGAGACCCGGTTACATCACATTAAACTCCGCCTCCTGGGGCTGACCGATACGGATTCCTGACAAAATCCTTTAAGATGGCTTCCCTTTGGATTCGCAGGAGTCATGGCTTTGAGCTGGGAGGGTTGGCTATCGGTCATGGTGGTCCTTGGGGTACTGCTTTCACTGGCACTCACCCGGGTTGGGCCGCACATGATCACCATGGCTGCGCTGACGGTCCTCAGTATAAGCGGCGTACTCGCCCCGGCCGAGGCACTCTCCGGTTTTGCCAACCCGGGCCTCATCACCGTGGCCGCCATGTTCGTGGTGGTCTCGGGCATTCACGGGTCGGGCGGTATCGAGATCCTGGTCAATCGGTTTCTTGGCCGGCCGCAGAGCGAACGTGGCGCACTGACGCGCATGTTCCCACCCCTCGTGTTACTGAGTGGCTTCCTGAACAACACTCCGGTCGTGGCGACCATGATTCCGGCGGTCCACAACTGGGCCCGCAAGATCAATATCGCACCCTCAAAGCTCATGATTCCGCTCAGCTACGCCTCGATTCTGGGTGGGACCCTGACATTGATTGGTACCAGCACCAACCTCGTCGTCAACGGACAGTATCAGGCGCTGACGGGAGATCCGGGTTTCTCACTGTTCTCCATCACCGCGGTGGGGCTCCCCATCACGCTGATCGGTGTCGCCTACATGTGGCTCGTGTTCCCGCGGTCGCTGCCAGATCGAACCCAGGAACAGCCTTTCGGCAACCAGAGAGAATTCACACTCGAGGTTTCTGTTGCCACAGGAGGACCGCTGGTTGGCAAAACCGTAGAGACGGCCGGCCTGCGGAATCTTCGACGCATCTATCTGGTCGAGATCGTTCGCGAAGACGCAGTCATCACCGCCGTGCCGAGTGAAGAAAAGCTCAAAGGTGGGGACCGGCTTATTTTTGCCGGTGAAACCGAGGCCATCTCGGACCTGCTACGCATCCATGGCATTGTCGCTTCACCCGAACGGGGCCAGGACGAACTGCTGCTCAAGGATACGTCTGAACGCCGCCTGGTTGAAGCGGTTGTTTCACCCCACTGTGCAGCGATCGGCGAGGCCATTCGGGATGCCCGGTTTCGGGATCGTTACGGTGCAGCGATACTGGCGGTCGCGAGAAACGGCGAGCGGGTCAAGGGCCACCTGGGTACGATCACCATCGAGGCCGGTGACACGTTACTGCTTGAATCAAGGCCAGCATTTGTGACCCGGCAGCGCTACAACAAGGACTTCCTGCTCATCAACGAACTGGAGAGCACGCCGCCAAGGCATGATCGGGCATACATCGCGTGGGGCATTCTCATCCTGGTGGTCGCGCTCGCCGCCTTCGGCATCACCAGCATGCTGAATGCGAGCCTGCTGGGTGCCGGGCTCATGCTGATCACTCGCTGCTGTTCGATCTGGCAGGCCGAAAAGAGTCTGGACCTGACGGTGCTGATTACCATTGCGGCCTCACTGGCTCTGGGGGCAGCGCTTGACAAGACCGGGGCCGCCGACCTCCTCGCCGCTGGCATCATCGACCTGAGCGGCGCGACACCCTGGTTGATGCTGGTCCTGACCTATCTCTGTGTGTCCATCCTGACCGAACTCATTACCAATAACGCGGCGGCCATCGTGATGCTTCCGATTGTACTTGAGATCACCGACAAGATGGCGCTCAATCCGGAGCCATTCATCTTCGCGATCATGATCGGCGCATCTGCCAGTTTTGCCACACCGCTCGGCTATCAGACCAATCTGATGGTATACGGCCCGGGAAACTACCGATTCACCGACTTCCTGAAAGCCGGGCTGCCCATGAATCTGCTGATCGGCGTATCCACCCTGGCTATTCTCCTTCTCGGTTGGCCCCTTCAGGCTTGACTGACGAGCTACCTCCGGGTGGACCGACCAGCATGGTCATGGCACAAGTTCGGTGAGCTGATCCATGTCGAAGCGGTACCCTGCCTTGCGAGCGGTGAGAATGAAGATCGGGTTGGTCGCGTCGGGTTCGAGCTTGCGGCGCAATTCCGAGACATGGGTATCCACCGTACGGGTGACCACGCGGCCTGCATGGCCCCACACTTCCCGCAACAATTCCTCCCGGGTCACCACCCGTCCCTGGTGGGCAATCAGCGACAGTAGCAAGTCCAGTTCCCGCGGCGCCAGTTCCACGGGTTGGCCCTGGCGCAGCACGGTTCTCGCTGACACATTGACCTCGATATCGCCCATCCTGAACACCTTCATGGGTTGCATCTGTTCACTGCGACGGAGCAATGCCTCCACCCGTGCCAGCAGTTCCATGACGCCAAAAGGCTTGGTCACGTAGTCGTCAGCGCCCAGTTTCAGGCCCTCCACCTTGTCGATCTCTTCCTGGCGCGCGGTGAGCACCAGAATTGGAATGGCATTGCCTCGTGCCCGAAGCGCCTTCAACAGATCCAGTCCATCCATCCCCGGCAGGGTGAGGTCCAGTATCATCAGGTCAGCCCGGCCTTCTTCAGCCCTGGTCAGGCCGGCAGGGCCATCTGCGGCGACGTCTACCTCATAGCCCTCGAATTCGAGATTGTTACGTAACCCGAAGGCCATATCCTCGCTGTCTTCAACGACCAGGATGCGGGTCATGCCGCGAGCTCAAAACCAATGGTGAATCTGGCGCCACCACCTTCCCTGGCGCTCGTGGACACGTGCGCGGCCTGGAGCCTCGCCAGTTCGTTGACGACTGCAAGGCCAAGGCCAGTACCGCCAATCGCCTGGTCAGTCATGGTAGAGGTGCGATAGTAGGGTTCCCAGATGCGGTCCTTTTCCGAGTCCGGAATGCCGGGGCCGCGATCTTCAACCGCTACATTCACCCTGCCTTCCCCGGTAAAGAGCCTGACGTCCACGTTGCCACCCGGCGGGCTGTATTTGACCGCGTTGTCCAGCAGGTTAACGAACATCTGGCGAAATGCATCCACATCCAGCGTGACCTCGACATCGTCCCCGACGTCGCTGGAAATGACCAGCCTGCCATCTTTCATCATGGGTCGGAACTGATCGACGATTTCACGAACGAGAGGGTACAGGGGCGTTCTTGCCATCCTGACGTCTGTCTGGCCACGCTCTGCGCTCGAGAACTGCAGTATGTTGTCTACCAGATGGGACAGCCGTCGGGCCTCCTTGTCGATCACCTGCAGCGAGCGCTTGCGCGCCTCGTCAGTACGCACCCGGTCGAGTAACAGCGTTTGCGCAAACATCATGATCTGGGCGAGCGGCGTTCGGAGTTCATGGGACACCCTGGACACAAAATCTGCCCTCAGGTAGGCCAGTGAACGCTCCCGATACAGCATCACCAGCGCAAAGCCCATGAACAGGGCCGCGACCACCCAGAGACTGCCCACCACAGCGGCGGTACTGCCGTAGATGATCGGCAGTCTCGATTCCGGCAGACCACCGATGATCAGCGAACTGGCCAGTTCCGGATCAATGCCCAGGTGGACCCGCATGTTGCCGAAAATGTCGGCCGGTGCATTGTTGAAATCACGAGTCACCAGGATGGTGCCGGAGCTGAATTCTCCCTGACTGAACACGACCACATCCCCAGCGACCAGCTTGATGTATACCTTGTCGTTCACGAACTGGGGACTCGTGAATTTCCCCTCGGTCAGTGACCGGGGTAGAAGGGGCCTTGAGTTGATCATAAACTTCAGCCAGCCAATGGCCTGCTGGTCGTCTACCCACAGGCCAACGATGAACCGCTCTGCCACGTTTCCGCCCTCCACAAAGGCATAGATGAAGTTGAATTGTTCATCTGAACCGAGGTGGAGGGTCCGCGCCGCCCGCTCCGGTTCACCCCGGAATTCGACTGCACTGATGTGGGTTTTCAGCTCTTCGGCGATGCCCTGCGGCAATGAATCACCCTCGAACTCAAACTGGTTCGATGCCGGGCTGAATCGAAAGAAGGCCCTTGCGAGATTGACCGCGCGGCTCAGGTTCTCTCGCTCTTCGTCATCCTCAAACTCGCTCAGGGTGGACAGTGCCTTCCGGTCCGGCAGGGGCATCGCCATGGGCACCTGGGCCAGCCGTCCCAGTACCGGGTAGAAGCCATAGCCAGCCACCATGGCGCTGCGCCGGATCAGTTCGTCTGCCGCCAGCAGTGAATAATCCTTGAGCACGTCATCGACCAGCTGTCGCTGGGAACTGACCGCCAGATAAGTCTGATGGCCAAGCAATCCAACCATGGTCAGACTGACCAGCATCAGACCCATGATGATGGCGGTGCGGATCCTTTCCCTTATGCGAAGTGAGACGAACATGACCAAATTGTAATCAATTTGCAGGCCCCGCGTGCAATCTACCGTGACAGTTTACGCGTTGTTTTACGCGTTGTTGACACGCCTTGCCCGGAAGCAATCAGTCGGTATCCGTCGCCGGGGTCAGGATGTTCTGGTAGTCGGTGTATTGGACTGACACCTTCTGGTCAATGTTCATCAGGCCCATGGCCTTCGCATCGATGCGGAATTCAAGGCGGTAAGGCAGGACTGCACCGGACTGTTCGACGAACTCCATTCGGGTCAGGAAGTCATTGACCTTGAAGCCGAAGCGAGGCTTGAATGCCTCCCGGCTACGGATGTCGATGAACTCCACGATCGGGCCCGCCTTGCTGATCCTGAGTGCGCCATCCATATGCTTCATGAAGTCTGCGTTATCACCCTTGCCGGTGGGCACAAAATCAAACAGCCAGTAATCCGAGGTCTCTTCTAGCAGTTCAAGGGAGTCGGGCCGTATCATCTGGTCCGGGTCCGTGCGGGAGTCTGATCTTGTCGCCTCCGTCGCCTTCTCTTTGAGATAGGCTTCGGTCTCCTCGTCCGTTGGCTGGCGCTGATCCACCGTCAGCAACCTCCAGCCCGGCTCTGACCGCGGATCATAGTGGCCCACGGTGGCAACGCCATTGACCACCCGTTTCTCGGTAAAGGACCAGGATTTGCGATAGTCCGCCGGGAAAGCGGCCATGGCCTGAAGGAATATAGCGTCGTATGGCATTTCTGCTCGCGCAGAACAGACAGTCAGTAACACCAGCAAACTGATCGTCAGTCTGGTGTGTTTCTTGCCCCACATGACATAGCGATTATTCATTGCCAGTGTTTCAACCGATGTCTGCGCGAATGCCTGCCAGGGTCTCAGCGGTCCATCAATGCAGCACACTTGCGCTCGGTCTCCGCGCTACGCCGGGTGTCCTCACAGCGGAGCCTTCCGAAGACCTTCGGGCGGCTCTTGCGGCTGGTGATCGTGTAGGCATCGCCAAAGAAACCGCGCTTATTCACATTCACTTCATCCCCAATGTCAAACTCGGGGCCCTCGCCCTCAAATGCGAGGTCGTTGTCCAGCAGCACGATCTGACGATCACGGATCAGACCGAGAGTGGCCACCACAGTCGCGGTAAATTTTTTGGGAATCTCGTCTCCGGACATCAGTTTGCCAGCGTCCTCGGAGACATCCCTTTCAGGTCTGGCCGTTGCTGCCCGCGTCACTGATTGCTGTTCGACCCGGTCCGCCGGGGCCATGACCGTCCGCGGCACTGACTTCGGTTCAACCGCCCGGGACGACTGTGTCACGGTTTGAGGTCTTGCCGGTTCAGAGGTCTGGGACGGAGAAGGGCCCGGTACTGCCGCTGACGGAGAACTCTGCCTGGCCGGCTGAACCACGCCAACCGCCTGGAGGACGGCACTGACACAGCCGGACCTCGCGTCGGGCCCGTCAAGCATCGAGCACCGGGTCATCGCCACACACAGCATTTGATGGCTTCCAGCCAGCCGATCACAATCCAGGGTCTCGGCCCCTGCAACAGCAGACCAGAGCATACCCACGACTGCAACCAGGTGGACCAGGGATGGATTCTTGCTGATTCTCGTCATCGTCATATCGCTACCATTGAATTGGGGTCAGTATTGCCGGAGCCCCCGGCGATGTAAAGATGGCACTCATGGTGTCGATGATGTCGACCGGCGGCTGAGTTCGGCTGGCAACCACCACTCCGAGCCTGGCCAGAAAATGCGCAGGGGCTGATCTGCTGCCGCCAGATAGTCTGCGATCATTTTTGCATCAGGGTGTGGCAGTTCCACGGTCGCGAGGCTGTGGGCGCGCGCAGCATCGGTCGTGATCAGCGCCATCGCCAGTGTCAGCCGGGTATCCACGTCATCCCGGGCATTCTGCAGTGCCCTGGCCCGTTTTAGCCCGGCTGCCGGCGCACCGCACAGCGCGTCTGCCCTCGCCAGCACGATGTGGGCCTCGCCCCAGGTGGGCCGTCGCTGTACTGCCTCGGACACATGGGTTCTGCCGCTGCAGTCGGCCTCTGCGAGCAGAGCCATTCCCAGCCAGAATCGATAGTAGGCTTGCTCCGGGTCCGCACCGGCAAGAGCAGCGAAATCCTGTTTCGCGTTGTTGAATTGCCGGCGCTTCATAGCGAGCGCGCCAGCCAGCATACGGGTCCTTGCATCCTCGGCAAGCTCCAGGGACCGCCGGACTGCAGTCGCCGCCTCCACCAGTTCCTGCGGCGACCCGGAATGTCTGAGCACCCATGCGAGGGTGTACCAGACACGAGGGGACTCGGGTGCGATGGCAAGCAGCCGGCGGGCCTCCACCCGTGCCGGCAGATCTTCGTCCTGGAGTGCCAGCGCGACCGCATAGCCAACGCCGGCGGCCACATCAGAAGGGGCCAGCTCTGTGGCATTGCCAAACGCGATCACCGCCTGACCGGCATCGCCGCGTTCCAGAGCCCACTCCCCGGCCTTCACATAGAATCGACCGCTTTGTGACAACTCTGCCACCTCCAGCAACAACGGATCATCGATCTCCGGCGTGGCGTTGTTGCCTGCTCGCCGGTCGAGCCATGCCTTTGCCTGGTCAAGGTCGCCCAGCCGCCGATACACCATGGCCAGTTTGTAAGCGACCTGACCGGCCTCCGGGGCGAGCCCATGGGCGCGCTTGAGCAGTTTCAGAGCCTGATCCCAGTCGGCCCCGGCTGACTCAACATCAGCAAGGCCCATCAGTACAATGGCCGCATCCGGTGCCAGCCGGCGAGCCTCGCTCAGCGCCTGTCTCGCACCCAGCACATCACCCTGCACCAGGCGCCCCATGCCCAGACGATACCAGGCTGGTGCATAGCCCGGCGCCAGCTCGGCTGCGGCGGCGTAGTCGGAAAGCGCCTGGGTCAGTTCACCTCGATCTCCTGCCGCGACGGCCCGCAAATAGTACCAGCGCGCATCGCGATGTTCGCTGATCGCCCGACCGTAGACTTCCTCGGCAAGCCAGGGCAGATGCTGGGCATGGTAATACATGCCAAGGCGTCCCCACGCTTGCCCCCTGTCTTCGGCTGCGGACAACTCGCTGATCTGAAGTTCGGTCTCGGCGCGAATCTTTTCAAGTGCCCTGACGGTTTGTGGAGACAAGCCCTCAAAGGTTGTCATGGCGAGCGCCGGGCTCGCCCAGACAAGCCAGAAGGCCAGGATCAGGGCGTACCGGGTCACTTCGAGCCTCTGCCGGGCACAAGAAGATGATAGCGACCAGCCATGAGCCCTGTGAATGTTTCGACCTGACCGTTCCGCCAGTGAACCACCACGTCCTGGCTCGCCCGGCCCGTGCCAAATACGATTCTTGGATCACCTGCACTCGCGTAGCTGCCATCAGTGCGCCAGCGCCGGGACCCGCAGTCCTCATCAGCAAGCCTGATCCGCGCGCCCGGGCCGGACGCCGGCGGCAGGGAGACGCCGACCCAATGCCCGGTTTGCAGATTGTTTCGATACACCCGCGCCGGGCCATCATTGTTCATGACCACGATGTCCTGATCACCATCATTGTCCAGATCAACGAGCGCCGCGCCCCGGCTCACATCCTCAACTTGAAAGGCGGGCCCGGCGGCGAGTTCCCGATAGTGACCCGTGCCATCGTTCTGCCAGAACTGATCCCGCTGGCGGAGCGGATGAGTGCTTCCAGCCGCCCTCTGGGCCGCGATGGGCGTCACCGCACCATTGACTGCGAAAAGATCCAGGTCACCATCCAGATCGGCATCGAACCAGCCGGTGCCGAAACCGGTAAATGGTATGCTGGGTGCCGCAAGGCCGCTACTGCTCGATTGGTCTACAAACCAGCCAGTGCCGTCATTGGCATACAGGGTGTTGCTCTCCACGGAAAGGTGGGTCACGAACAGATCGAGATCACAATCGCCGTCATGATCCTGGGCGTCGACACCCATACTTGCCTCGACCGCACCATCACCGTTGACTGCAACCCCGGCCAGCAGCGCGGCTTCCTCAAACCGGCCACGACCATCATTCAGCCAGAGATGATTGTCCATGGCATCGTTTGCCACGTAGATGTCGGCTGCACCATCCGCGTTGAAGTCACCGGATATCACGCCCAGGCCGCTTGCAGCTACCTTCGAGATACCGGCCCGAACGGAGATGTCCTCGAATTGAAGCCCTCCGAGATTTCGATACAGGCGGTCTCCGGTTGCCTGATAGACCCCGGGGGTACAGTAGGTAGGCCGATTTGCAAGATCGTGGCAGACCCGGTGGCGGCTGAGATCAAACTCGACATAGTTCACGACGAAGAGGTCCAGCCTGCCATCCAGATCGACATCGGCAAAGGCGGCAGCAGTGGACCACTGGTTGCCTGATATTCCCGAGGTGGACGTAACGTCCCTGAACCGGCCATCACCGAGGTTTTCATACAGCTGATTGGCCCCGTAGTTTGCCAGAAAGACGTCAAGATCACCGTCTCCGTCCACATCCCCGGTAGCGATCCCCATGGCATATTGGGTCGCCCTGACGCCGCTGTCAGCCGTCACGTTCTCGAAAGCGATCGTGCTGCCTTCACTGACGTTTCGAAACAGCTGATCCATAGGCAGATCACCTCCGCGATTCGCAATCGGTCCCCCCTGGAGCAACCACAGATCCTGGCGACCATCACCATCGAAGTCCAGTACGCCCACCCCGGCACCGTTGACCTCCAATAGCCAGAACTCGCCGGCCATGCCGTTGTGATGGATGAAGTCCAGGTTGGCGGACGGCGCCACGTCTTCGAAGTAGACCTCTGCATCCTGTGCCGCCGCCATGACCGTCGTCGCAGACAGGGCGGCAAGGCACATTGCTACGGACCTTACGAGCAGCGATTGTTTCGGGGGTATACAGCTTGAGGGGTCTTTACACGCTGAGGGCTCTTTACACGCTGAGGGCTCTTTACACGCTGAGGGCTCTCGACAGGCTGAGGGCTCTCTACACGCTGAGGGCTCTTTACACGCTGAGGGCTCTCTACACGCTGAGGGCTCTCTACACGCTGAGGGCTCTCTACACGCTGAGGGCTCTTTACACGCTGAGGGCTCTCTACACGCTGAGGGCTCTATCTTCCTAACGATCATCGGTAATGGGCCTGCCTGCGCCGTAGGTGAGCCGGTGATATTGATCTACCTGCAATGGGCCATATCGCTCCTGTCTGCCGTCGGGCCAGCTGACCTCGACGACCTGGGAGGATACGGTTTCCCCCAGCCCGAACAGAACCCGGGGGTCACTGGCAGACGCGTAGCTGCCATCGGTGCGTACCCTGCGCACCTGCCACACGTTTCGCGCATCGTCGCGGCTCTCTGAACGTCTGACCAACGCGCCAGTGACTGGTCCGCCAGATCTGTGAAGCTCGAGACCCAGCCAGTGTCTCGAGGGTGTCTCATTCAGATACAGGCGAGCCGGGCCATCGTTGTTGGTCACCACGGCATCCATGTCGCCATCGTTGTCGATGTCGCCCATGGCGGCACCGCGACCGGTCTCGATCAGATCAAAAGCCGGCCCCCCGGGTACCGGTACGTATTGCTGGCCCTGTCGCAACATCAGGAGGTTGCGCTGGCGAAGTGGTGGAATCACCCCCGCCTGGGCCTGTACGTCAATCACCGACACAGCGCCGTTCACGATAAAGAGATCCAGATCACCGTCGTTGTCCACATCCGGCCAACCCACACCGAATGCACTGAAAGCCAGGCTCGCCGCGGCCACTCCAGACCGTGCGGAGACGTCCTCGAACCATCCTCCCTGATTGGCATAGAGCGTGTTGCTCTCCTTGATGTCGTGAGTTACAAAAAGATCAGGGTCTCCGTCGTCATCATAATCTGCGATCGCAATACCCATGCTCGCCTCTGCAATGCCGTCAGCGTTTACGGCAATGCCTGCGATCAGCGCCTCATTGGTAAACCGCAGGTTTCCCTGATTGATCCAGAGCAGATTCTCCGCGCCGTCATTGGCCACATAGAAATCCATGCGCCCGTCACCATTGAGGTCCTCCGCCACGACCCCCATGGCAGGGCCAAGCGGATCGCCCACACCCGCCACTGCCGTAATGTCTTCAAAGCGGCTGTTACCAAGGTTACGATACAGGCGGTCCCCGGCCGGTTTAAAGTTGCCGGGCGCACAGTAGGACAATCGGGTGGACCATCGTCTGCAGGGTTCGTAGAGGGCAGTGGAGAACTCCAGATAGTTCCCAACATACAGATCGAGCAGGCCGTCGCCATCAACGTCGGCGAAGGTGGCGGAAATCGACCAGTCTGCACCACTTAACCCCGAGGCTGCAGTGATGTCCCGGAACGCTCCGCCACCGGTATTCTCAAACAGCTGGTTCTCGCCATAGTTCGCAACAAAAACATCCAGATCGCCATCATTGTCAATGTCGCCGGTGGCAATGCCCATGCCGTAGCCCGTTGCCTGCACACCGGAGCGATAGGTAATGTTCTCGAAACGGAGCACCCCGTCCTTGGTCACATTCCGGAATAACTGGTCTGACGGGAGCCTGGCCGTTTCCCGCCCTTCAATGGGTCCACCCTGGACCAGCCAGACGTCCAGCCGGCCATCGCCATCAAAGTCGAACACGCCCGCTCCTGCCCCGGTAATCTCGAGGGTCCAGAGCATGCCCTGACGTCCGCTCTGATGGACAAAGTCAACGCCAGACGCTTCCGCCACATCGACGAACCTCGGTTCTGACGAACACATGATGGGCAACAGCAGAACTGCTGCAACGAAGGCTCGCATCGGCTAGTCCGTGGCCGCCCCTTCAAAATAAGCCTTCGCCCGCTCGAACGCGGCAGGGCCGATCTGCATGCCGATCAACCGGCCCGGGATGTCATCCGCCGGGGGATGGATGCCGCCC
>JAQBUI010000060.1 GCA_027624035.1 Pseudomonadota bacterium
GGCTTGGATCTTTATCCAGAAGGGATAGTCAGGTGACTACTACCCACCCGATCAGGGGAAGAACCCTTTCTGGTGGACTACCTGTTTCAATATGTCGCCAACCTCATCGCCGAACGGGACCGTGAGGTGGTCAGCCTGGAGGCGCTGGACCGGATTCATCACGTCGCAGAGCGCTCTCGTCAGGAACTGGAGATCTCCAATGCCAGATTTCAGGTCCTGCTCGAATCCACCGGCGAAGGTGTCCTGGGGCTCGACATGGAAGGCATTATCACTTTCGCCAACCCCCGCGCCTGCCAACTCCTGGAAATTGACTATCAGGAATTGATTGGCAGCGACGTGCAACGCTTCATGGTCCCGGCGGATGCTGCGAGTGAGTCGGACAAAGTCGTCAGTATCCGGGAGCAAAAGGTGCTGACGTTGCTCGACCTTCCGGCGAAAGCCACCTATGACCCGGGCCGCTGGCAGACTGCAACTGGCGAACCATTTATCATCGAATACAGCGCAGAGGCCACCATCAATAAATCCGGCGAACGAACGGGCGCCGTATTGCTGTTTCTGAACATCACGCAGCAGCGCGAGAACGAGGAGCGGGTAGAGTACCTCGCCAATTTCGACGAACTGACCGGGCTCGCCAATCGGACCAACTTCACCGGAGTGCTCAAGAGCGCGATTCGAAGAAACGTCCGCGGGCAGCGATACATCGGCATCCTGATCATCGATACGGACCATTTCACCGTGATCAACGAAAAGCTTGGCCAGAAGGTCGGTGACGAAATGTTGCGGATGCTGGCAGAGCGGCTGAAGAACCTCGTCAGGCCGGGAGACATGGTGGCAAGGCTTCACGGCGATCAGTTTGCCATCATGCTGGTGGACATGGACCATGCCGAGAACGCCGCCATCGTAGCTGAGAAAATCAACAGAGAGGCTTCTGAACCGATTTCTCTGGACGATGGCGCTCCGGTGACCACCAGCGTGAGCATCGGCATCGCCGTGACCGGGTCTGACGACCGGGACTCAGATGAACTGATCAGTGCCGCGATCTCGGCGCTCGAAATTGCCAAGGCCCACGGACGCAACACCTACCGTTTTTTCCAGCCGGAAATGCAGAAGAAGGCGGAAGAGAAAAAGCGGGTCCAGATGATGCTGCGCAGCGCCATCGACAACGGCGAATTCCACATGATGTACCAGCCGATCATTTCCCTGCGCGACCAGAAGATCGCCACCGCCGAAGCACTGATTCGATGGCATCCGGCAGACGCGGACCCAATACGGCCGGACATCTTCATCCCGATCGCCGAGGAGTCGGGTCAGATTGGGAACATCGGCGACTGGGTTCTGGGCAGCGTGGCCGCCCAGATCAAGGCATGGCAGGAGAAACTGGGCGTCTATCCCTCTGTGGCGATCAACGTTTCGTCCAAACAGCTTCGAAGCCACGAATTTCGGGAACGATTTCAGGATCTGATCAGGCATCACAACCTTCCGATGGGGGGCGTCGAACTGGAACTGACTGAGACCGGCGTCATGGAAGACCCCACGACCACCCTGGATGAGTTGGTGAAGCTGCATGATCTCGGGGTTTCTATCTCGATCGATGACTTTGGCACCGGTTACTCATCCCTTGACTATCTGCGGCGCCTGCCGCTCGATATTCTTAAAATCGACCAGAGCTTCACGTTCGGGATCGGCGAGTCGGAGCACGATGAAGAGATCGTGCGGGTGATGATTCGGATGGCCCACGCCATGGGCCTGAAGGTGATCTGCGAAGGCGTTGAAACCAAAGAGCATCTGCAATTCCTGAAGGCCCACGACTGCGACTACGTGCAGGGCTACTACTTCAGTAAGCCGCTGTCCGTCGACGACATGACGGACTTGCTGACTGCGGAAAAGGACGGGACCCTGAATGTCATGGATCTGCCTGAAACAGCGTCTGAGAAAGCGAAGGTGCCGGTGGCACCTGCCCATGTTTCGGTCTGACGGCCGAGCGCAATGAAACCGGTCAGATGGTCCGAGGTGGCAGTCTTGCCCATCGGGCTTTGCCTGATGGTCGGCCTTGTGCTGGTCGAGCGAGCCCCCACGATTGAAACACCCGAGGCCCTGCCGGTGCCTGTGATCATGCCGGATTTCAGCACCTATACTGACGTCAGGGCCAGGAAACAGGCCTTCTTCGACTACATGCTGCCACTGGTGCGAAATGCCAATGCAGCGGTGGCGGCCGAACGCCGCTTCCTGCTTCGCTTGCGAGAAAAACTGGCTGGGGGCATTACGATATCCAAACGAGACTCAGGCAGCCTGCTGCAACTGGCGGACAAATATCTGGTGGATAGCCAAAAGCCACCTCCCGGGATGGTCGCTGATCTCATCAAGCGCGTGGACACCATCCCGGCCTCCCTGGTGCTGGCCCAGGCCGCCAACGAATCAGCCTGGGGGACATCGCGATTCGCGAGGCAGGGCAAGAATGTCTTTGGCATCTGGTGCTTCCGGGATGGCTGCGGCAAGGTTCCAAACGCGAGAGACCCTGGTAAACGGCATGAAGTCGCGTCGTTTGATTCCGTGCAGGACGGCGTCAGCTACTACCTCCTGTTACTGAACACCCATCCCGCCTATGCCCAGCTCCGAAGTCTGCGGGACGAAAAGAGGCGAGTTGATGAGAAGCCGACCGGTGCGACTCTGGCCGAGGGTCTGCTTCGATATTCCGAGAGGGGAGGAGCCTATGTTCGTGAACTGCAGGCGATGATCAGGGTCAATCAGTTGCAACGCTATACCATTGATCACTTTCAGGATGCCGGTGAGGAGGCTGGTCAACGGAATCCCTGAGACCGAAACCATGCCAGCACATTTTGATCGATCCCCGCCGGCGGAAACACCCTGATGACTTGCCCACCCATGGCAAAGCCCTTCTCCAGGGCCG
This sequence comes from Pseudomonadota bacterium, assembly GCA_027624035.1. Taxonomy (GTDB): domain Bacteria; phylum Pseudomonadota; class Gammaproteobacteria; order Pseudomonadales; family Azotimanducaceae; genus UBA7455. The sequence continues at coordinate 2,909 of JAQBUI010000060.1, forward strand.
TCGTGAGCAGACCCTGGGCCAGGCCAACTCCGCGGTAGGTCGGCAGCAGCCCGATCGCTTCGATCCGCACTACTTCGCTGGCTTTTGACAGTTCGAACAGGCCCACCGGTTCACCCCGGCACGAGACCCCATAAAATCCCACTTCGATGTTGCACAAACGTTCAAACCAGTCAGCGTCGGACCAGTGACGGGCGGGCCAGCAGTCCTGACCTGCGGCATGCCACAGGAATCCGGCAAACTGAATCGCCGTACTACTGAGCCGCACGGCTTCCATCTCTTCGGACGTCCGGATACGGGGATAAAACCCATCCCTGCCTAACTCCAGCGATACGGCACCTGCTTCGAGTTCGATCTGGCTCACATCAGTGGTCCGGGTTTCTCGCTTTGAACTCGGCCTGCTGCTCCGGGGTTGCTTCTTTGTGGTAGGCCTCTTTCCAATCGGCATAGGGCATCCCGTAGACGCGCTCCCTGACCGCCTCATAGTCGAGGTCAATGCCCTTGTCCTGGGCGGCCGCGCGATACCACTTGCTGAGGCAGTTACGGCAGAAGCCTGCAAGATTCATCAGATCGATGTTCTGTACGTCGCGGTTCTCATCCAGATGCTGGACCAGACGGCGAAAGGTGGCCGCTTCCAGTTCCGTACGGGTGCGTTCATCGAGCGTACCCTCCAGTGTATCCGGTGTATCGTGGCGTTGCTGGGAACCTGCCATGAGTCGATCCTCATCTTCAACAAACAAGCACTATACAATAGCGCAACGTAAAAGCCGGTGACAAACCGATGACAGATTTTAAACCGGGCCAGAAATGGATCAGCAATGCCGAGCCGGAACTCGGTATGGGGCAGGTCATGAGCACCCGTGACAGGCTGGTCTCGGTGTACTTCGAGCTTGCCGGGGAACAACGAACGTATTCCCGAAATGAGGCGCCACTGACCCGGGTCAGATTCTCAAAGGGCGATCGCATCGCCACCCAGGATGACCTTGTCATCACGGTCACGTCGGTCGCTGACCGGGATGGCGTGTTCGTCTATCACGGCGACTACAATGGCACCAGCACCGCCGTTGTAGAGACCGAGCTCGACCCCAATGTGCGTTTCAGCAAGCCCGCGGAACGGCTGTTCACCCGGCAACTGGACGACAACGCCTGGTTCGTGCTGCGGTATCGTTCGCTGTCGGCGACGGCTGCGCTGGCAAGCGCCAGCTCAAGGGGCCTGTATGGCCCCCGAGTCTCACTGATCCCCCATCAACTCTACATTGCGAGCGAAGTGGGGCAGCGATTCGCCCCGCGTGTGCTGCTCGCCGATGAGGTGGGCCTGGGCAAGACCATCGAGGCGGGTCTCATCATTCATCAGCAGCTCGTGATCGGGCGGGCCAGACGGATTCTGATCATCGTGCCACCGGCACTGACCTTTCAGTGGTTCGTCGAACTGATCCGGAAATTCAACCTGCAGTTCACGGTACTGGACGAGGCGCGCTGCCTGCAGATCGAGAGTGACAACGCTCCGGAATCTGCCGGTGAATCAGACCAGACCGACACCAATGAGGCTGGCGGTGATCTGTCCAACCCGTTCGAGGCACAACAGTTGATGCTCTGCGCACTTGACCTTTTTGAGGATCATCCCCGACGTCTTGCCCAGGCACTTGCGGCCGAGTGGGACCTGGTGGCCGTGGACGAGGCACATCATCTTGGCTGGCGGCCGGGCAACCCAAGCCCCCAATACGAGATCGTCGAGGCGATTTCCGGCGTCGCCCGCGGGCTGCTGCTGCTGACGGCAACACCCGAACAACTTGGCAGAGCGGGACACTTCGCGAGGCTGCGCCTGCTGGACCCGGACCGCTTTCACGACTATGACCGGTTCCTCACCGAAGAGACCCGATACGAAGCCATCGCGACCGAGGTGCGGCGCCTGCTTGAGGGGACAGGCCCCGATCAGGCGGCGGCCCGGGACCGGATCAGAGCAATGACGGGCGTCGACGGGCAAGACGATGACGATCTGATTGCCCGCCTGCTGGACCGACATGGCACCGGGCGCGTCCTGTTTCGCAATGTCCGTTCGTCCGTGGGCGGTTTCCCCCGCCGCAAGGTCATCGGCTATCCGCTCCCCTGCCCGCCGGAGTTTCCCCGGCATCAGCAGTTTCCGGAACTCGGCGGGACTGGCTGGGCGGAGGTAGACCCGCGTGTTACCTGGCTCATCGACCGACTGACAAGCAGCACCGAAAAGCATCTGGTCATCTGTGCCCATCGACAGGTGGTGATTGAGCTGGACAGGCGAATCAGTGAGCGCACCAGCATTCGTTCCACGGTGTTCCACGAGGGCATGGATCTGGTGGCGCGAGACCGAGCGGCCAACTACTTCTCTGAAACCGAGCGTGGTGCCGGCGTCCTCATCTGCTCCGAGATCGGCAGCGAAGGCAGAAATTTCCAGTTCGCGAGCCATCTGGTGCTGTTCGACCTGCCGGCAGCCCCCGACCTGCTGGAGCAGAGAATCGGGCGACTCGACCGTATCGGGCAGGCAGCAGACGTGACGGTTCACATCCCCTACCTGACCGGAACCCCTCAGGCGGCGCTGTTTCACTGGTTCCATGACGGTATGGACCTGTTCAGTGAACCCAATCCGGTGGCCCAGGGGATCTACGACGAGCTCGCACCACGGTTTGCCGAAGTGGCGGCTGAACTCTATAGACCGGACACTGATGGGACCAGTGAACAGTTCCAACAGTTCATTGAGGTGACCCGAAAGCGGAATCGCCGGCAGCGACGGGAGGTCAGCCAGGGGCGTGACCGATTGCTGGAACTGAATTCACATCGACCCGACATCGCGAGCGCAATCGTCAATGACATTGTGGCGAATGAGGGCGGCGACTCTCTGGCGTCGTATATGGAGTCCTCGTTCGAGCTGTTTGGCCTTGAATCCGAGCCCCTCGGTGACCGCGTGTTTCACATCAAACCAACCGAAAGCATGCAGCGCAATGCGGCGGTCAGCATCGAGACCGCTGCGCACTTTCACTATCCGGAATTGCCGGAAGACGGAATCCGGGTCACGTTCGACCGGGAAACCGGCCTCGCCAGGGAGGACGTGGCCTTTCTGACCTGGGAGAACCCTCTGGTCCAGCAGGCGGTCGACCTGGTGCTCTCTGACGTCACCGGTAACAGTGCGGCCATCGCCATCCGGCACCCGGCCATCAAACCCGGCACGCTCATGCTGGAAACGCTCTCGGTGGTGGAATGTGTCGCGCCGGCCTGGCTGGAGGTGCAACGCTATATGCCGCCTGCGGTACATCGATGCCTGATCACACCCACGCTCACCAACATTGCCGGCAACGTATCGTTTCAGTCGTTCGCGGACCGGCAGATGGACGTTCCAGCCGCTGCGCTCCGGCAGATCATCGAGGGACAGAAGGCCGGTATCAAATCCATGCTGGAGACATCAGAGAAAGAATCTTCCGGGTTCCTGACAGAGCAACAGCGCCTGGCCTACCAGCGCATTGGTCAACGTCTGGAGGCCGAGATCGAAAGGCTCGAAGCGCTTGCCACCGTCAACCCCGGGATTCGCCCGGAGGAGATCGATCAGCTCCGGACCAACCGGGGACTGATCCAGGACGCCATCCGCCAGGCGGCCATGCGGCTCGATGCGGTCCGGGTCATCATCACGGCTTGATCTGTGGCGAACCCCCATCGAGATCATCGGGCCGAGCCGGCCGTGCCTCAAGAACGCTGATGTCAAAGTGAAAGGTAAGCCCGGCAAGAGGGTGGTTGCCATCGACAGTGATCCCTTCTTCATCCACGGCGACCACTTTAACGACTTCCCGCTGATCTCCCGAGCCGACCTGAAAGATCATTCCGGGCTCGACATCGCTGACATCAGCGTCGAACATGTCTGCCGACAGGGTTCTGACCAGCGCATTCTGCCGCCAACCGTAGGCATCATCCGGGCCGATGGTGACCTGAAACTCATCGCCGCTGGATTTGCCCTTGAGGGCGGCTTCAAGGCCGGGGATCATCGTCCCATCCCCTTCGACGAACGACAGCGCCTCACCGCCCGCCGATGAATCCACGACCGCATCGGCATCATTGCGGATAGCATAGTTAAACCTGTAGTAGAACGGCATCCAACTCCTCCCTCTCCTTCGTTAGCGTCATCCGCGATCGTCAACCATCCATCAACAGCGCTCGCCACCGGTCAACCTGGGTCGCCCAGCCCAGATGGGTGAGGTCAGGTGGCCGCAGGGCGCGGTCCAGGATCAGAGCCACGGCGGACTCGACATCGCCATACAGATATCGGCCGTCAAACAATTCCGGATAGACCAACCGATCCGGCACCACCGGGACGCATCCGGCAGCCACCGCCTCCAGCACGGCAAGGCCCTGGAACTCATGCTGCGAAGTGGACAACACCACATCGCACCGGGCGAGAAGGGCAAGATAATCCTCCCGATCTGCAACGAATCCGCAGTGTCCCAGATGGCCTGATTCACGAAGCATTGCAATATTCCTGTCCATCACCTCCGGGGTCGTCCTGAACTGCTGGCCGACCAGGTGCATGGTGAACGGCGCGTCACTGGCCAGCAACGCCCGGATGACTTCGCCAAGAGCATCGAGCCCCTTGTCGTACTCCCAGCGATGATTCCAGACAATGTCAACGGCCCGACCCGACCGACCCCTGCCCTGCCCCGCAAAGACCTCCTTTCCGAGTGGCACCGGCATGACGGTACCACCAGCACTAATCCGGGCCATGGCCCCGGGCGGCACATGATCCGGCATCTTCGCCAGCAGACTGCCGGCGCCGTCCACAAAAGTCCTGCGGTTATAGTCCGAATTGAACACCAGACGGTCTGCCGCCAGCGCGGAATAAATGCTCGTCATCCGGCGTTCCAGCCCGCCCTGACCGTCCACGGATTCCGGATAGGCGAACTGGTTCTCATGAAAATACAGCACCGAGGGCACTGTGGCCAGGTGGGGAGCGAGCCCCTTGAGCGCACTGAGATCCGTCATGGAGGTGGCGAGAACAAGGTCAAATCGGCCGGCCAGGCGTTCATCGAAGGCCAGACTCAGGCTGTTGCCCCGATGTCGCCACGCGAAATACCGCGCCGGCAGGGTCACCACGGTAAAGGATATCTCAGGTAGCGACGCGACAATACCCTGCCGCCAGTATCGATGGCTCACCGCATCGTAGGGTGAGAGGAGCAAAACGTGTCGTGGCATGGGGTCGATTATCTGGCAGAATACGTCGTTTTGCACCGGGCAGAGGACAGATCATGGCATCAATCGTCATCGTTGGAGGTGGTCAGGCAGCCGGACAGGCGGCCGCAAGCCTGCGTCAGGAGGGCTATGAGGGTCAGGTCACCATCATCGGCGATGAACAGCATGTGCCGTATCAGCGGCCGCCGCTGTCGAAACATTATCTGTCCGGTGAACAGGGCCTTGAACGCGTCTACCTGCGGCCCGCCAAGTTCTACGCGGACAAGACCATCGATCTCAGGCTCGGCACCCGCGTGACCGGGATCGATCGTGATGGACACACAGTCAGCACCGATGCCGGTGAAACCTTGGCGTACGACAAGCTGCTGCTCGCCACCGGCAGTCGGCCGCGCATCCTGAATGTCCCGGGCTCCGACAATGAGGGTATCTTCTACCTTCGCACCATTGCCGATGTGGATTCCATCAGAAGTGCTCTGGCTGACGCCCGCAGTGTCGCCATCGTCGGTGGCGGCTATATTGGCCTGGAAGTGGCCTCCATCGCCGTTGCCAGCGGTCGAAAGGTGACAGTGATCGAGATGGAATCGAGAATTCTGCAGCGGGTCACCACGCCCACCATGAGCGCCTTCTACCACGCTCTGCACACCGGCCGTGGCGTCGACATCATGCTCGATACCACCGTCACTGGCTTCGAAGGAGACGCCCGGGTCGAGCGGGTGCTCTGCGGTGAGGCGACACTTGAGGCGGACCTGGTGATCATCGGGATCGGCATCGTGCCCAATGTCGAGCTGGCGCACGACATCGGCCTTGAATGCGACGATGGCATCGTGGTGGACGACCACTGCCGCACCAGTGACCCGGACATCTATGCCGCGGGTGACTGTACCAACCATCCCAACCCGATCATCAACCGGCGGCTGCGTCTTGAATCGGTACCCAATGCGATGGAGCAGGCCAGGGTGGCGGTGTCCAACATGCTCGGCGGTGACAAGGTCTACGAATCAGTCCCCTGGTTCTGGTCAGACCAGTACGAACTCAAACTTCAAATGGTCGGTTTCTCCAGCGACGGTGACAGTCAGATCATGCGAGGCGACATGGAGGACGATCAATTTGCCGTGTTCTACCTCCGGGACGGCCGGGTGGTTGCCGTTGATGCCGTCAACAGTCCCAGGGAATTCATGATCTGCAAACAGCTCTATGGCAAGACCGTGGACCCGATCGGGCTGGCGGACCCTGAAGTGGACCTTAAGTCCCTGCTGGCCTGAATAGCCATGAACCGACCTTCCTTCTGCATTCTCGTGTTGCTGGTCCTGGCCGGGTGCCAGAGCACCGATCAAGCTGGTACAACCCCGGCCAGACACGGTGATTCACTGCAGCCAACCCTGTGGATGCAGACATCACCGGAATACCGTGCCAACGCGCGGCTGGTTTATGCCGTCGCCCGTCGGCAGCTCGCCGCATTGAAGGCCGACCCTGGCCTCTCGGGCGACCTGGAGCAGGCGGCGCAGTACGGATGTCAGGCCGGCAGGACCTGTGGTGCCCTGGCGGTCGCCAGGCTGATTCCTGCAGTGGTGCTGGATATAGATGAAACGGTGCTGGATAACAGTGCGTATCAGGCGCGCCGGGCACTCGAGGGCGCCTCATTCGACCCGGTCTCCTGGGACCTCTGGCTCGCCGAGCGTGCCGCCAGGGCCGTTCCCGGAGCGGCTGCGTTCATTGCCGCTGCAAGGGCTGAGGGCATCGCCATCGTCTACATTACCAACCGCCAGTGTGCCGCGAGGCCAGGCGCCGCCGACCCCTGCCCCCAGCGCGGCGATACCATCGCGAACCTCGCCCGGGTCGGCATACCCTCACTGGGCGACCAGGACCTGCTACTGCTCAGGGCCGAGCGCCCTGCCTGGGATGAATCGGAAAAACAGGCAAGACGGGCTTTCGTTGCAACGCGCTATCGCCTGATGATGCTGATTGGAGATGACATCGGAGATCTGGCCAGCCACGTCAAGGCCCTGCCAATCCCCGACAAGGCCGCATTCGTTGACGAACATGAGCATCTTCTTGGCGTCCACTGGCTGCAACTCGTCAATCCGGTCTACGGCAGCTGGACCAGGTCCTTCGGGACAACACCACCCCGGGACCATCTGAGGACCGACGCTACACACTGAGCACATCGCCTTGCAGGTTATCGGCGCTGAACACTCACCCGCAGGCTGCTCCAGATGGGCAGTGGGCCAAACACATGATACAGCGCCACGTCCGCTGCATCCCTGCCATAGGCCAGGGTCACGCGGCCGCCCATGAGCTGCCACTGGCTGGGATCAAACGCATACCATCGATCACCGACGAACGCCTCGAACCAGGCATGCATATCCATGGGACGAAGCCCATCCAGGTAGCCCACCACCATTCTGGCGGGAATGCTGATGCTCCGACACAGCGCAATGGCAAGATGAGTCAGATCACGGCACACGCCATGACGCTGGTTCATGACCTCTCTGGCTGACAACGGCAGATCACTGGTGCCCGGAGTATACGGCAGGGTATCTCGGATCCAATCCACGATTTTGGCGACCTGGGGGTAGCCTTGTGATGCACCTGCGGTCAGGTCCGCCGCCACCTCACCCAGGCGATCCGACTCACAATAGCGGGAGGGCGTCAGGAAGGTGAGTACGTTCTCAGGGAGCTGATCGACGGTCGTGAAACCTGCCATGTAATTCTGATCCATGGTGTCCGCCGTCAGAACCGTGGCCCGGGTCATGATGGACAATCGGCCGGGGTCCACGATGGTCCTCTGACAACGATTACCATACAGGTCGGTGTACTCCGCCGCGCGCACGGCCTGGGACAGGTGGAAGGACTCATCGACAATCTCCTGCTGGTCACCACTCTGGGGCTGCAGCATCAGGATCAGCGTTGTCTGAGTCTCGAGCTCAAGTTCAATATCACACGCCACTTCTAGCTGCATCAGTGCTCCGCCGGCGTGATCAGCCGGAATGGTCGAGTATGCCACCATAGCACATGCTGGCAGTGGTATTGGCTGGCGAGCCCTGATACTGTCAGCGCCGTGCCAATGAATTCCGGAGTTGTCCCACGGTGAAGCTGATGACGCTCAACATCGGCCACGGTAGAGCCGGTCGAGCGCCCAGCTCGTTTCGCTCGAAGACGCGGGCCAAGGGCAACCTGCATCACGTTGCCCTGATGCTGCGTCGCGAGTCGCCCGACGTGGTCGCCTTCCAGGAAATGGATCGCGGCTCCATCTGGAGCGGCAATTTCGATCACGGCACCTTTCTGGCGGAGCTCGCGGAATATCCCCATCTGTACCTGGGGTCCCATTTCGCCCTGGGTCGTTACCTCAACTACGGTACCGCCATCATGGCCCGGCATAACCTTCAGGAGCCCGAAACGGTTGCCTTTCATCGTGCTTTTGCGCGGCCGAACAAGGGATTTGTGATCTCCTCCATACACTGGCCGGACCGACCCGGACTCAAGATCGACGTCATCTCCGTCCATCTGGACTTTCTGACGGCAACGAGGCGTCGCAAGGAGATAGAGCGCCTGATTCAGTTCCTGACACCACGCGACGTGCCGCGCATTGTCATGGGCGACTTCAATACCGGATACGGCAATCCTCGGCTGATCCCCTACCTCGCGGACCGGCTTGGACTGCACACATGGCTGCCGACCGAGGAATACGTCACCTTTCCTGCCTTGCGGCGACGATTGGACTGGGTGCTGGTATCAACTGAGTTCAGATTCATCGACCACAAGGTTCTGAACGATCCGGTTTCGGATCATCACGCCGTGATGGCAGAGATCGCCCTGCTTGAGGAGCCCCGATGAAAATCCACACTTTTCTCGCCGACCCGGAGGCCAGGTCTCTTCACTTCGATCAGAACGATCTTCGCGCACTTGACGATGCCCTTCCCGGCCATGAGTTCGTGCACCACGATACCCAGGCGGCCCTGCTGGACCCCGCCAATGCGTCGGCCGCAGAGTGTCTGATGGTGTGGCGATTCTCAGCCGACTGGTATCCCAGGTTCCCCAAACTGCAAACCATTTTCACACCGGCCGCCGGACGGGATTGGGTGGCGTCAGACCCGGCCGGCAGGGTCCGGGTGATGCACGGGACCTTCCATGGTCCGATTCTGGGCGAGTCACTACTGGGCGCGGTGCTCTTTATGAACCATCGGATGCCGGACATGATCCGGAACTTTGAACAACGGCAATGGAACCGTAACCTGCAGGGTGACGCGAGGCTCCTCGCCGGCCAGGTCGTCCTGCTGATTGGCCTCGGCCACATTGGGAGCTACTGTGCCAGGATGCTAAAGCCACTCACCCGGCGCGTCATCGGGGTGCGGCGGTCAGCAACGCCCGTGGCCGACATCGAGACCCACAGCGTCGACCATCTGAGCGGCCTTCTGCCACTGGCTGATCATGTCATTCTGCTGCTGCCGGGCACCACGGACACGGACCGGTTCATGGACCCCGAACGCCTTGGACTGATGAAACAAGGGGCCTATGTGTACAACTTTGGTCGCGGCAACAGCCTCACGACGGCGGACCTGCTGGGCGCCCTGCCGCGGCTGGGTGGCGCTTTCCTGGACGTCACCGATGAAGAACCGTTAGCCGCGACCTCGGCGCTGTGGGCAGCGCCAAACGTCTTTATCACGCCGCATTCATCGTGTATGTACCTTGACTATACCCGCCGGTTCGTCCACGAGGTCGCCGCACGAATCGGGTGAATGAACCAGGGCTTCGATGTAGCCGGGTTCAGTTTCGAGCGCCTGAGGGCCCTTGACGGACCGTTGACACAAAGTGGGCCAGCGCCGCTGTAATCTCGTCTGGCGAGTCTTCCTGGATGAAATGAGAGCCGCGAACCCGGACCTCGGTCTGGTTTGGGAATGACCGGGCGAATTCCAGCTGAGGACCGGTCAGGATCGAGCCAGGGTCAGCGCTGATCAGCAGTTTCGGGATGGACGTCGTGGTGAGCCATCGGGCATAGGCATTAATGATGTCATGAACATCAGCGGGTTCACCGTCGAGTGGGATCTGTCGTGGCCAGGTGAGCATCGGGCGCCGCCCCTCACCTTCGGCAACAAACGGTGCCCGGTAGGCGTCCATTTCTTCCGGGGCCAGATCGCGGAGAATCGAGCCTGGCAGCACCGCTTCGATAAAGAGGTTTCGCTCAAGGATCATTTCCTCGCCACTGTCAGACCGGAAGCCCTTGAATATCCTCGTCGCGGCTTCGGGCCACTCATCCCAGGTCAGCGGCCGGACCAGCGCCTCCATATAGGCAATGCCGCTGACGGCTTCCTCATGTCGATGGGCCCAGTCGAATCCCAGTGCAGAGCCCCAGTCATGAATCACCAGAATGACGCGGCCGGTCACATCCAGTTCATACAGGAGTTCATCAAGGTAGTCCCGGTGTTCAACAAATCGATAGCGCCCGGGCCCGCTTGCATCAAGCTTGTCGGAATCACCCATGCCGATCAGGTCCGGCGCAATGCATCTGCCAAGGCTCGTCCGGCCCGGCAGAATATTGCGCCACAGGAAGCTGGACGTGGGATTGCCGTGCAGAAACACGATCGGATCACCCTCGCCCTGCTCAACGTAGGCCATCTTCTTGCCCAGAATCTCGACAAACTTCTTTTCCATTGATGTTGCCTCGTTTCGATGACGGACTACAATAACACGCCCTATCGCACCGACGGCCCCCCTGCCATGCATGATATCTCAGCGTCGAGCATTGCCGCAGCGGCCAGCAGACTGAGCCCGTCGATCATCGATACGCCGCTGATTTACTCGCAGACCCTGTCCGAAATCTGTCACTGCGAGGCCCTGTTCAAGCTCGAAAACCTGCAGATGACCGGGTCGTTCAAGGAACGTGGCGCGCTCAATCGGCTGCTTGCCCTGACCCGGGACGAACGTCGGCGAGGCGTCATCGCCGCGAGCGCCGGCAACCATGCCCAGGGGCTGGCCTATCATGCCATGCGGCTGGACATTCCGGCGACCATCGTGATGCCCGCTCGCAGCCCGATGGTGAAAATCAGGTCCACCGAGCATTGGGGCGCGCGGGTCATCCTTCACGGTGATACTTTCGACGATGCCTATCAGTACTGTCAGCAGATCATCGCAGAGGAGAATCGCGTCTTCGTTCATCCCTTTGATGATCCGCTCGTAGTCGAGGGCCAGGGCACGGTGGCTGTTGAGTTACTGAACCATGAGGCGTCTGAAGACATCGATACGGTGCTGGTACCGGTCGGTGGTGGCGGACTGATCGCTGGAATGGCGACCTACATCAAGGACCGGCGACCAGACATCCGGATCATCGGCATCGAGGAGGCTAACTGCAATGCCATGGGTGAGGCACTGGCACACGGACAGGTCGTTCAGTTGCCACCCCGCCCCGTAATAGCCGATGGCATCGCGGTGCGACGGGTGTCGGCGGCAAACCTTGAGACCGTGCAGCATCTCGTCGATGACATGATCAGCGTAGACGGCGATGAAATCGCCAATGCCATCATGCTGATGCTGGAAATCGAGAAGCTGGTGATCGAGGCCAGTGCTGCCGTCACCCTCGCTGCCCTCGTCAACCACAAAGTGCCCGGAGTGACGTCGTCAATGCCATCCCGAAAACCAAAGGTGGCGTCGATCGTGTCCGGCGGCAACATCGATGTGAACGAACTGGCTAAGGTCATCAATCGGGGCCTGTCCTTCGACGGCAGGATTGCAAGGCTGGACACGGTCATTCCTGACCGACCCGGCGCGCTCGAAAAGCTGCTGGGTGTATTCCGGGAAGTCGGCGCGAATGTCCTTGAAGTTCACCATCATCGCTATGCCAGTACAGCACCCGCTGGCACCATCGGGGTCACCGTCACTGTTGAGACCCGCAATCCGGAGCACGTTGAGACGCTGCGTAAAGAACTCGTCCTGGATGGCTTTCAACTGCTATCTGAATAGTCGGAGCTTTATCCCGGCTGGTGGAAGGGCCCGGGATCAGGGTGCACTGACAATGAATCGAACCTTGTCAAACTGCATTCGATCACCGTCTTTGAGGGTGACCTCGTCAATTTTCTCGCCATTGACGAACGTACCGTTCACCGACCCCAGATCCCGCAAAATCAGCTTGTCCCCATCGAGTTCAAGTTCTGCGTGTTTTCGGGAAAGGCCGGGTTCGAGAATGGAGATGTCACACTCCAGCGCCCGTCCAATCTCGATTCGATCCCGAATGGGGATGACCTGACCCTTTTCCGGACCTGAATCAGCAACCAGCGACCAGCCACCACTGCCGAACTCCATCAGTGCCGTGCCGGACAGTACCAGCGTCTTGGCACTGCTGGACTCCTCCCTGACGTCAAGTTCCACCCCGGCCAGCGAGATCAGATCACCATCCCGCACGACGGTCGGTCCTGACAGCACATCACCATTGAGCGTCATGCCACCGCCGATGTCAGTCAGCGTCACCTGTCCGTTCTCCACCTTGAGATCGGCGTGAAAGCCATTGACACCCGGCTTGTCGATGACAATGTCATTGACGCCACTCTTGCCAATGGTCTTGCCGGGTTCTACCAGTGCGATCGGATCGGCACTTCCGTCCCTGAACTGGATCTTGAGCATCGCAGGACTCTTCCTAAAATGACTTCACAGGTTTTTCAATAAGTTACTGAGAACAGTTCATTTAGATTACAGTTACACGACCCGTTTGTACAGACACCCGCACCAGTGGATATCGGACCACGGAGTCGCCGGACTTGCTACTGCAAATTACCGCAAATGACCGGTAGATACCATGGCAGTGCAATGATGCGTTCTAGCGCGCGGGATCATCGGGGTCCTGTCCCCCCGTCTGGTCAGGGTCTGACCGGTCCAGTCTGGCGAGCATTCCAGGGTCCCGGCGGCGCAACAGCGCAATCACGGGCGTCAGCAGCAATCCAATCACCATCATGACGCCGACGAAGATGAAAGACAGCTTGAAGAAGACCCACACGATTTCCGTCGGTACTTCAAACTGGGTGACTGCCACCCAGATAAACGCGCCGGCAAACAGCGAACCCGACAGGAATCGCCTGATCAGCGGGTCCCGGAGAAAGCGGTATCTAGGCGCCGTCATCCGAAATGACACCCAGCAGTTCGACCTCAAAGATCAGCAGCGAGTTCGGTGGAATGCCAGGGCGACCACCGGGTCCGTACCCTAGAGCGGGAGGAATGAACAGTTTTCGCTTGCCGCCGACACGCATCAACTGCAGCCCTTCGGTCCAGCCGGGAATCACCTGGGACAGGCGGAATTCGGCCGGTTCACCGCGCTCGATGGAGCTGTCAAACACCGAGCCATCAATGAAGGTGCCCGAATAGTGCACTCTTACCTCGTCCGCTGCGTCCGGGCTTGGGCCCGTGCCTTCCGTGATGATCTGGTACTGTAACCCGGTCGATGTCGTCCGGACCCCGGGCTTTGTCTTGTTCGCTTCCAGGAACTCGTTTGCACGCATCAGGTTGGTCGAACCGGCAACATTGGCGGCCTCCTGCTGGGCCTGCTGGAGGTCAAGCTGCCGATTTCGAATATTCCGGGTCACGGCTTCCTGCCGGGCCGCGCTGAGGTCGGGAGACTTTCCGGCAAGAGAATCGGCCAGGCCTTTCAGGAGTGCTTCGGTATCAATGTCCTCGTTACCAGTCTGTTGCAGGCTGTTGCCCAGAGAATAGCCAAAGAAGTAGCCACGATCCTGGCGCAGTTCGGGATCAGCAGCAGTGTCTCCGGCTGTCTCTGCCAGTGACCACTGGCACACAAGTGCCAGCACCAGCATCAGACACGGTTTAAGAAGGTTTTTTTTCATCATGGCGTTGGCCCGAAATCAGACAAGCGCAGGATTATGGCATACCGGCCCGGTATTCGCGCCGGATATCCGTGATATTCTTGATTAGGTCGGCGGGGTGATCCTAAACTACGAGAATCAGCCTATCGTGCCCTGAACCTACGCGGGCAAAACGAGTCACATAGGAAGGACTGTTACGTCTACGCCGGAAAGAATATGAGAATAGTTTGTCTGATCATCAGTCTCGCGCTCAGTGTCCCGGGTTTCGCCCTGGTGGACCCGGACGCAGGTGCCGAACCACTCAAGCCACTGCCGATCCACGCCACGACTACCCGCAGCATCGTCGAGGAACTTGCCGGACGCCACTATGTGACGGCCACCCTGAACGATGATCTGTCGTCGCGCATTTTCGATGCCTATCTGACTAACATGGACGCCAGCAAGAGCTACTTGCTGGCGAGCGATGTCAGTGAGTTTGAAGTCTATCGTTTCAGAATGGACGAGTCTCTGAAAAGGGGCGATCTCCAGCCTGCCTTTGCGATGTGGAACCGGTATCAGGAACGCCTGATCCATCGCCTGGAGAACGTGGTTGCCACACTCGAGCAGGGCATTGATGAGTTCGATTTCAGCGTCGAGGATGAGCTTGAACTCGACCGGGAGGATGCGCCCTGGGCCACCAGTGAAGCGGAGCTGGACGAGTGGTGGGCAAAGCGCATCAAGCATGCGGTCCTGAACCTGAAGCTCGCCGGAAAGGAAAATGACAACAAGATCCAGGAACTGCTGATCAAGCGCTATAAGAATCGTATCGGGCTGACCCGACAGACAAGGCCGGAAGACGTCTATCAGGTCTATATCAATTCATTCACGGAAACCTACGATCCACACACCCAGTATTACTCGCCACGGAACACCGAGAACTTCAACATCAACATGAGCCTGTCCCTTGAGGGCATTGGAGCGGTGCTGCAACAGGAGGATGAGTACACCAAGGTGGTCAGCCTGGTGCCCGCAGGTCCGGCAGACAAGTCCAGGCAATTGAAGCCCAACGACAAGATCATTGGCGTCGGTCAGGGCGAGGACGGGGAGATTGTCGATGTGATTGGCTGGCGGCTCACGGATGTGGTGCAACTGATCCGTGGCAAGAAGGATACGAGAGTCAAACTGACCATCATCCCCAGCGGCGCAGCCTCTGCAGAAGTCCGGACCATTTCGATCGTGCGCAATACCGTCAAACTGGAAGAACAGTCAGCGAAATCCCGAATCATTGAACTCGAGCACTTCGGACAGCCCCAGAAGGTCGGCGTGATCGACATCCCCACCTTCTATTCTGACTTCCAGGCGCTTCAGGCCGGTGACAAAAACTATAAAAGCACCACCCGGGACGTTCGTGGACTCCTCGCCGAACTCACCGCCGAGGGCGTTGATGGCATCATCATTGATCTGCGCAACAACGGTGGTGGCTCGCTGACCGAGGCCCGGACCATGACGGGCCTCTTTATTGATCGCGGCCCTGTGGTGCAGCTTCGCTACAAGAACAATCAGGTCGATATTCACCCTGACCGGGACCCTTCTGTGGCTTACAGCGGCCCCCTTGCGGTCATGGTCAACCGGCTGTCAGCCTCTGCATCGGAGATTTTTGCCGGGGCCATACAGGATTATCAGCGGGGGGTCATCATCGGCTCCCAGACATTCGGCAAGGGCACGGTACAAACCATCGTACCGCTGCCGATGAATCGAGGCCAGTTGAAGATGACCCAGGCCAAGTTCTACCGGATTTCCGGTGAAAGCAACCAGCATCGCGGCGTCATTCCGGACATTCATTACCCCGACAGCTGGGACCCGGAGACCATTGGCGAGAGCGCACTGGAAAATCCTCTGCCCTGGGATACCATCAGGTCGACAAGCTATCGGACCAAGTCCAGCATCCTGCCCCTGTTGCCGGACCTTCGGTCCCTGCACGATCAGCGCATCCGGACAGATCCGGAATTTGCCTACGCAAAGGACGTCATCGCCTATCGTCGGGAACAATCCAACGCTTCAACGGTCAGCCTCAACATGGCAACCCGACAAATCGAAAAGGAGGAATCCGACCACTTCCTGCTGACGCTGGAGAATCGAAAGCGGGTTGCCCAGGGGCTGACGGAGCTTGCATCACTCGATGAACTCGATCAGGACAATGAACCTGACGTGGCGAGCAGTGTGCCTGTGCCAGGCGTACCCATGGTCGATGAGTCCGGCGAGACAGTCGGTGCGGGCAATGAGCAGTCAGACAACGCCAAATCAACCGGCGAGGTAGCGGCCGTCAGTGGATCAGGCAATGGCAGCGAGTTGGCGGGCGTCGGGCCGCTGCCAGCGACCGGAGACGATGTCGGTTCGACGGACATCCAGGAAGAAGATGAATCGAAGCCTGATGCGTTCCTGATGGAAACCGGCAACATCCTGCTGGACCTGATCTCGCTTCAAAAGCTGATGGTGGTCGAGAAGAGCATGGAGCACATCTGATGCCCTGTCAGGTCTTGAGGCGCTTCTCGATCGTGTCGTAGGCGTGCTGGATTTCCTTGAACTTCTCTTCTGCTTCCGCCACAAATTCCGGGGGCATGCCCTTTGACTGAAGACGATCCGGATGGTGTTCCATCGCGAGGCGCCGATACTTCTTCTTGACCTCGGCCAGGGACATCCCTTCTTCAGCGCCGAGCATCGCATAGCATGCCTTGAGATCGGTGACCGAACCAGTATAGAGCGACTTCATTTCGGCCAGCCGATCCTCGACCCCGAACAATCTGGCGGCGTCGACAATCATCGCCTCTTCGGCGGCATGCAACTCGCCATCGGCATAGGCCACGTGCAGCAGCAGTTCAACCACCGACACCAGAATCTCGGTTGAGTCCTGAAATTCATCAAAGAACTGGCGGGCATAGCTTGCAAAGGTCTCATCGCTGTCCCGGGCCCGGTTGAAAATACCGATCGCAAAGTCCCGGGCTCCTGGCGTCAGGCGCAGATTGTCCCGCATCACACGATCGATGGCTTCAATCTCCTGGGTGCTGACGGTACCGTCTGCCTTGGCCAGTTTGCCGAGCATCGCAAAGACACCGATGAAATAGACACCCTGCTTTTGTTCCACCGCCTGGAACTGACCCCGATCCATGGTGTGATGGCCGATGACCGCTCCCAGCAGTGCGCCGAAAGGGCCACCGATCATGAAACCGAGGCCACCTCCCAGAATCTTGCCCAGCCAGCTCAAGCGGGCTCCCCTCCCATCAGTTCCAGCAGCTCGCGAGTTCTGGCCTGCATCAGGGCAGCATCACCCCGACTCTCTACATTGAGCCGGACGACCGGCTCGGTATTGGACATCCTGACGTTGAAACGCCAGTGCTCAAAGACCATGGAAAGACCATCAATCCGGTCAGTTTCCAGCGCCTCGGCGCCATACCTGGTTTCAATGGCGCTGATGGTGGCGGCAGGGTCCTGGATTCGTCGATTGATCTCGCCACTGGCCGGATACATCGCCATGCGCTCATCAACCAGTTGTGCCAGTGTCTTTCCGGTCACGCTCATGAGGCCAGCCACCAGCAACCAGGGCACCATGCCACTGTCACAGTATGAGAAATCCCGAAAGTAATGATGGGCGCTCATCTCGCCGCCATAGATCGCATCCTCCGCCCGCATCCGTTCCTTGATGAAGGCGTGGCCGGTCTTGCTGCAGATTGCCCTGCCCCCTGCACGCTCGACAATGTCGATGGTGTTCCAGGTCAACCGGGGATCGTGGACGATCGCACTGTTTGCCTCGCGTTCCACAAACGCCTGTGCCAACAGACCCACGATGTAGTAGCCCTCAATGAACCGGCCGGATGCATCGAAGAAAAAGCAGCGATCAAAGTCCCCATCCCAGGCGATCCCCAGGTCGGCCTGATGTTCGCCGATGGCGTCGATGGTCGGAGCCCGATTGTCCTCGATCAGCGGATTGGGCACGCCGTTGGGGAAGTCTCCATCCGCCGCGTGATGAACCTTGATGAATTGAAACGGCAGATAGGGCTCCAGCAGGTCAATCACTGCACCGGCACCACCGTTGCCGGCATTGGTCACGATCTTGAGCGGCCTCGCCGCACCGATGTCGAGATATCCCAGCAACCGTGCCACATAGGCGGGACGGTGATTCAACTCGGTCACCCCACCCTTGCCAGCACCTGGCGGAAATTGCCCGGCCTGGGCCAACTGCTTGATGTCATTGAGCCCGGTGTCGCCACTGATGGGAATGCTCTGCTCCCGCACGAGCTTCATGCCGTTATAGTCGGCAGGATTGTGGCTTGCCGTCACCATGATGCCACCGTCCATTTCAAAATGGGCCGTCGCGAAATAAATCTCCTCCGTACCACACTCACCAATGTGAAAGACCTCGACCCCGGAGTCCGTCAGGCCCTCGATGAGCGCCTCTGAAATGGCCGGGCTGGACAGTCGAATGTCATGTCCGACGACCACCCTGCGGGGCGTCAGAAAGGTGGCATAGGCCCGGCCCACCCGGTAGGCGATGTCCTCATTCAACTCATCGGGGATGCGACCGCGCAGGTCATAGGCTTTGAAACAAAGCAGGTCTTCCACGTGAAATCCTCGGAAAAACCCGAATTCTAACCGATATGGTCCCCGCCGGAGAACGGTGGCCGGTGCCCAAGGCGAAAGGTCCGCAGATTGACACCAAGGTCCACATCGGTCTTGAGCGTCACCAGTTGCAGGCAGCGACGTACCAGATCCTCATGCTCGCGGACCCGGCCGCACGCCGCATCATCGTTCGCGATGATCCCCGCCAGATCATCGAACCTGCTGAGCAAACGTGCCGCGGTCTTCGGTCCAATACCCGGTACCCCTTTGATGTTATTGGAATGGTCCCCTGCCAGCGCCCAGAAGTCGGTCAACTGCTCCACCCGAACGCCGTATCGCGCCAGCACAGATTCCGGACTCGCCCTGGTCCCGTCGAAGTGGTTGACGATCTCTATCTGGTCACAGAGCATCTGAAGATAGAGCCGGTCCGAGGACAGAATCACAGCCTGACCTCCGGCCGCGGCGACGCCCACTGCCAGAGTGGCAATCACATCGTCAGCCTCGTAGCTGGCGAGGCTGTAGGACGCCACACCCACCCCAAGGAAGGCGGCCTCGAACGCGGCAAGGTTGTCCGTCAACAGGGCGGGAGCCGGCAACCTGCCGGCCTTGTACTCCGAATACAGCAGATGGCGCCAGGTCCGGTCATGGCGTTCCAGCACCACCACGGCGTGGCTGGGATCATGTTCATCGAGCGCCCTCGCAAGCGACCGGGCCCCGGCGGTGGTCACCGCTGCCAGGTCAGGGTCGGAGCGCGCCTCATAGATCCTGCGCATCATGTTGAATCCGTCTACCAGCAGAACCTTCATGGCCTGGCCGTTCGCCTGTCGATCAGATGACGTTCATACATCGCTCAGTAGGCAATGGCGCCCCCCTCATTGCGGGGGTCCTTCATGCCGTGAATCACACCGTCCTTCACCATGATGGAATTGGCATCGCCAATGCCTCGCCCCCAGCGGATCTCCGAGATGTTGTCGTGACCCATCCGGCGTAGCCGCGCCTCGGTATCCGGGCTGATCGCATAGGGATCGTGGCGAATCTGATCGGGGCGCCACTGATGGTGAAACCTTGGCAGGGCCACGGCATCGTCTATCCCCATATCGTGATCGATGACGTTGATGATGACCTGCAGGGTGGTCGTGATGATCGTAGACCCACCAGGTGAACCCGTGGCCAGGAATGGCTCGCCATTGCGGGTGACAATGGTTGGCGACATGGAACTCAGCATACGCTTGCCGGGCTCGATGGCGTTAGCTTCCCTGCCGATGAGCTGATACTGGTTGGGGGTATCCGGCTTGACCGAAAAGTCATTCATCTCGTTGTTGAGCAGAATACCGGTTCCGGGCACAACGATCTTGTTGCCATAGCCACTGTTGAGCGTGGTGGTCAGCGCCACCATGACGCCGTCTGCATCCATGACCGAGAAGTGTGTGGTCTCACGACTCTCCTGCCCATAATCAGCCAGTCTCGGCCCGATCTGTTCGCTGCTGCTGGCGCGGGCCGGGTCGAAGTCGGCAAAACGATGGCGCGCATATTCCTTGGAAATCAGGGTTTCAACGGGCACTTCAAAAAAGTCAGGGTCACCCAGATACTCGGCGCGGTCGGCGTACGCCCTGCGCTCGGCCTCGACCATGTGGTGGATGACGTCCGCACTGCCCCAGCCCATGGCGCCAAGATCAAAGGGCTCGAGCATGTTGAGCATGGCGATTACCAGCACACCACCGGAACTCGGTGGCCCCATAGCCCAGATCTCGTAACCGCGATAGGTTCCGCTCACCGGTGGCCGCCAGACGGACTCATAGGCGGCAAGGTCCGCCAGAGTGATATCACCGCCACCCCGACGCATCTCGGCAACGATCAGTTCGCCCACCTTGCCCGCATAGAAACCTGCTCTGCCGTGTCGGGCGACCCGCTGCAGGGTACGGGCAAGGTCCGGTTGACGCCAGACCTCGCCTGCCTCAAAGGGCTCACCCCTGCTTGAGAATTTTTCGACTGACGCGGGATACCTCGCCATGGCTGGCAGTACGCCGCGCAATTGTCGGGCAAGATCAAAGCTGAGCGGAAATCCATGCCTCGCGAGGCTGATGGCAGGTGCCATCACCGTCTTTCGGGGCAGTGATCCATGCGCCTCGAGCATGGTCAGCAAACCGTCGACAGACCCTGGAACTCCCGCTGCCCGGTGCGAATCTGTGGACAGACCACGAATGACATTACCTGACTCATCCAGATACATATCACGATGGGCAGCCATGGGTGCCTTCTCACGATGGTCCAGGGTCAAAACCCTGCCATCTTCAAGCCGAATCACCGCGAAACCGCCGCCTCCTATGTTGCCAGCCGAAGGATAGGTGACAGCGAGGGCAAAGCCAGTTGCCACCGCGGCATCGATGGCATTGCCGCCACGTCGCAGCATTTCGACTCCGGCCATAGAAGCCAGCTCCGACCGGGAGGTCACCATCCCCTTGTCGGCATAGACGGCTTCGGGGCTGGCAGCCTCTGCCAGCACCGTGATGGTCAGCAGTACATTGCACAAGATCAGTCGTAATCCGTTCATGGGCTTTTCAGGAAACTGGAGCAAAGGTTGATTGTGCAGTGCTTTGGCTGGCAAAGCCAACCTGGCGGGTGGACATTCGCGTTGCCCTATCACACTATTGCGCACTGGGATCAATCAGAGGAGAACCCCCCTTGGAATACAACAATATCATCTATGAAACAGATGACCGCGTCGCAACCATTACCCTGAATCGACCTGAAAAGCTGAACCCGCTCAGCCACGCCCTGCGGGGTGAGGTCTACGATGCCATGAAGGAAGCGGAACATGATCGTGCCATCGGAGTGATCATCCTGAAGGCCAATGGCCGCGCCTTTTCGGCGGGCTACGACCTTGCCCCCCAGCCTGAGGAAAGCGAGTATGTGAGCCACCGGTCCGGCATGCCGGACACCGGCTCGACTCACCCCCAGCACTACGACTGGTCCCGGCATGCGCTCATGGGCCATTGGATGATCTGGGAGCTGGCCAAGCCCGTGATCGCACAGGTTCATGGATATTGCCTCGCCGGGGGTACCGAACTGACCAGCATGTGTGACATGCGCATCGTGGCCAAGGATGCGCGAATCGGCTATCCGCCCGTCAGAGCCATGGGCACCATGGACATGATGTGGGCACCCTGGTATCTGCCTATGGCCAAGGCTCACGAGTTCGCCTATACGGGTGACTGGTTTTCCGGCGAAGAGATGGCGCGCTTCGGCTGGGCCAACTACGCCGTTGAACAGGACGATCTCGACGAATTCACCATGAAATTCGCGCGCCGCCTGGGCAACATCGACAACGATCAGCTCAATTACAACAAGCGCGCCGTGAAACGTCAGTACGAGATCATGGGCATTCGCACCGCACTGATGGTGGGCACCGACGTCGAAGCCATGTCCAAACATCGACCCGCCGCCGGCGAGTTCGGTAAGCGGGTGCGCGAGGGCGGCCTGAAGGCAGCCCTTGAATGGCGCGACGGGCCCTTCCAGGACTTCCGGGGAGAGCGTGACAGCGCACCGAAACAGCGCGCCCTGGCCGGTGAAGAAGGCTCAAGCGGCAAAGGACCGGGCAAAGATGGCTACGGCGTGACAGAGTAGCCAGCGATGGATCACATCGACTCTCTGATTGAACTCGTTGGCCGCGAGGAAGCTGAATATCTTCAGTATCGATATGATCTGCAGGGCTATCTCATCTTCGAGAACGTGATCTCCAAAGATGAGGTAGCTTTACTCAACGCCATACTTGATGAGCGGCTCCCTGCCCTGCCCGGGGATTGGGAAGCCCACACCAGGGAGAAACTGGGCGTCTACAACCTGTATCGGTTTGGGATGGCCGGTGGTTCCTATCCGTCGGGGCCCGGTTTTCTTGACTGGGGCAAACCCTTTGTCGAGCTCATGGATCACCCGCTGATCATGGCGATCATGCGCATGCAACTCGGCGACTGCTTCAGACTGGACCGCATCTTCGGGATGCGTATGCAGAAGGGCATGCCCAGCGGGAAGCTGCACTCTGACTATGGGGCCTCGGAACCGTTTACCGGCGCAAGGCCCGGCCAGGCCTATTCCCAGCCTGGCTTCCAGGCCTTGCACGGGTTTGGCGTCGCCGTTCTCAATCTGACTGACAGTGGACCGGATACCGGTGGCCTGCGGCTCATCCCAGGCAGCCATAACAGCCATTACCGGCTGCCGGACCGGATTCGAAAGGACCAGAACACCGAGGTCGTGATCTGCCCAGAGGCGCCCGCCGGCAGCATGGTGTTTTTCAGTGAGGCCACCACCCACGGCACCCAGGCATGGACCGCCGATCACGAACGCCGCTCGCTGCTGTACAAATACTGCGCGTCACAACTGACCTGGTCGAAGACCCGGGTCACAGCACCCGCCGATGTCGACCTTGGTGCCAGGGCCAGACTGCTCCTCGATGAACCCAGCGGCGCGAAGTGGTTCTTTCCGACGCTGTTTGAGAAAGAAGCTGACCAGCCTGGCAAAGCTTCACAGACCTGACCAGTCACAAGAGGACAAATACCATGGAACTCAAAGATCGCGTAGCCATCGTCACCGGTGCAGGAAGGGGTCTGGGCAAGGCCATCGCCGAGGCCTATGCCGCCGCTGGCGCGAGGGTAGTCTGCGCCGCCCGGTCGACAGGCGAGATTGAACAGGTCGCGAATGCCATCGGTGGTATGGCGGTGGCCTGCGATGTGAGCCGGCAGGAGGACATCGTCAATCTCATGCAAAAGACCATCGCTGCGTGGGGCCGAATTGACATTCTGGTCAACAACGCGGGCGCCGTGGCACGGCTGCCAACCCATGAACTGCCGGTGGAAGAATGGGATCACGTGATCAATGTGAATCTGCGCGGCGTGTTCCTGTGCTGCAAGTTCGCCATTCCGGCGATGCTGGAACAGGGCGAGGGTTGCATCATCAACATCTCGTCGGGTGCTGGCGTAGTCGGGCCACCAAACCGGTCTGCCTACGCTGCCTCCAAGCATGGGGTCATGGGGCTGACCAAGACGTTACATGCAGAATACCTGCATCGGGGAATCCGTACCCACGTGATCCTGCCCGATGCCACGGTTTCCCGGATGCGCACCGAGGGCTTTCCGGAAGAAGACCCGGAATCGCTGATTCAGGCAGAGGATATCGCGGATGCCGCGGTGTTTCTGGCCACCCAGAGAAAGACCGCCCATACCCTGGAACTGCGAGTGAGCCAGGGCCTCGCGACGCGCTATCGCAACCAGTGAACCCTGGCCGGTAAGACCATGGAGTGTGACAGATGTCCGGACTGACCGCAGAGCAGATTGCCCAGTACGAATCTGACGGCTACACGCTGGTAGAGAACGTCCTTGAAGCCAGCACCCTGCAGCGCCTGCGGGAGGTCACCGATGAGATCGTGGCAAGCGCAAAGGGACTTACCGAACACACGGACGCCCTGGACCTGGAAGCCAGTCACACGCCCGAATCGCCCCGGGTACGGCGCATCAAGCGCCCCCATACGGTGCATCCCTTTTACTGGGATCTCGCCCGCCATCATGGCATTGTCAGGGCACTGATTCCGCTGATCGGCGAACATATCCGGCTGCGCCCGGCGGGCAAAGTCAACATCAAGGCTCCGGGCTACGGTGCCGCCATCGAGTGGCATCAGGACTGGGCGTTCTATCCACACACCAACCAGGATGTATTGGCGGTCGGGGTGCTGCTGGACGACATGGGCCCGGACAATGGGCCGGTTCTGATGCTCCCAGGTACTCACAAGGGCCCGGTATACGACCATCACAGTCAGGGGGCGTTCTGCGGCGCGATCGACGTTCACAAGGCAGGCATCGACGTCTCAAACGCAAGGCAGGTGCATGCCCCGGCAGGGTCAATCACCATTCATCACGCAAGACTCGTGCACGGTTCAGCCATGAACCACTCTACCCGGAAGCGCCGGGTGCTGTTTTACGAATATACCGCCGCAGATGCCTGGCCGCTCGCGGGGGTCGACGTGATCCGTGACCTTGACGAGTTCAACGCCAGAATGGTCCACGGCCAGCCGACCCTGACGCCCCGGATGGAAGACGTACCTGTCCGCATGCCCCTGCCGACGGCGGTCTTTCAGGGCTCCATCTATGAGAATCAGCGCACCCTCGAGTCCCGATATTTCGACACTGCACAGGCGACGGTAGCAGCGCCCCAAAAGCACATCCTGAAAGAATCCTGATGGAAATCTCCACCCGGGATGCCAGACGGCTGTTCCTGAACGAGCAGGGACTGCTGCGCAAGGATCACTTCGGGCGGGGCAAATCTGCAGTGCAACGCGCCATTGAGACATTGTCATACTGTCAGATCGATACCATCTCGGTGGTCGAACGGGCACACCACCATGTGCTTCGATCACGGGTCAGAAACTATACGCCTTCGATGTTGGATGCGTTGCAGGTGGATGACCGCAGCGTGTTTGAATACTGGGCACACGCGGCCGCCTATCTGCCGATATCTGACTATCGCTACTACCTGCCCATCATGGCTGGTGCCCGGGACAAACACCGGCCGGCCGATCCCCGGCTGGCAAAGCGAATCCTGCAGCGCATTCAGGCTGAGGGGCCGCTCGGCGCGAGAGACTTCGAGGATAGCCGCCAGGGCCAGAAAAGCAGCGGCTGGTGGGACTGGAAGCCTGCCAAACTCGTACTGGAGCAGCTGTTCTTATGCGGTGAGATCATGGTGACGTCACGAAATGGATTCCAGAAGGTCTATGACCTGCCCGGGAATGTGCTGCCCACCGGTCTCGATACCAGCCAGCCAACCGATGCTGAATGGCAACGATTCCTGGTCACGCGGCAGGTCGATGCCCTGGGCATTGCTACTGCATACGATATTGGATATACGCGCACGGCCATACGACAGCTCACCGGCCGAAACGTCAGGCAGGAGATGACCACCGCCATTGCCGAACTGACCGAAGACGCCAGCCTGGTCGAGGTGTTCGTGGCGGGCACACCCTACCTGACCCGTCCGGATCTGCTGGACCAGCTTCCGCTGCGGCTTGGACGCCGCCGGGTCACCATCCTGTCTCCGTTCGACAACCTCGTGATCAATCGACGCCGTGCGCTGGCGCTGTTTGGTTTTGACTATCAGATTGAATGCTATGTGCCTGCGGCAAAGCGTCGCTATGGCTATTTCAGCCTGCCCATTCTGTACGGCGATGAACTGATCGGACGCATGGATGCCAAGGCTCATCGCCGGCACCGCGAACTCGAGATCAGGAACCTGGTGCTGGAGCCCCGGACCCGGGCCGAACCGGCACTGGTCGCGGCGCTGGCCGATGGCATCGGGGAGTTTGCGGCGGGCAATGGCTGCGACCACGTTCGGGTCGTTCAGTCCGAACCAGCCTCCCTGGCGTCACTGCTGTCTCTTTCCCAGGGAACCTAGATCTGACGATCCCGGCCGGCCCAGTAGGATTCACGCACGACCCGACGCTGAATCTTGCCTGATGGGAGCCGCGGCAACTCATCGACGAATGCCACGGTGCGCGGCGCCTTGAACGAGGGCAGTCCCTGTTTCGCGAACTCAATCAACTCCATCTCAAGATCCACCGAACCACTGACCCCGTCTTTCAACTGCACCACCGACTTCACTTCTTCACCCCACTCCTCGTTGGGTACACCCACGGTACAGACATCCGCAACCGCGGGGTGCTTCAGCAGCACGTCGTCGGTTTCCTGGGGATAGATATTGACGCCGCCTGAGATGATGGTCTCGGCACTGCGCCCCGTGAGAAAGAGGTAACCGTCGGC
>JAQBUI010000155.1 GCA_027624035.1 Pseudomonadota bacterium
GGACCGCGCATAGTCGGGCGATGACAGCAGGATGGCACTGGCGCCGTCGACCACGCCGGACGAGTTGCCGGCATGATGTACATGGGTGACGCCATCAATCTGCGGGTAAACATCACGGCAGATATCATCAAAGGTCTTCACCTGACCATCGAGCAATGTTTTGCCCATCTTCTCGAACGAGGCGTTCAGGCCCTGCAGGCTCTCCAGTGTGGTCCCGGGTCTGGGATGCTCATCACGGTCCAGTGCCAGTTCGCCATTTTCACGATAGATAGGTACCAGCGAGCGCTTGAAGCGTCCTGCTTCGATGCTCTCGGCGGCCCGGGTCTGGGACATGACGCCGTATCGATCACAGTCCTCGCGACTGAATCCTTCCAGCGTGGCGATCAGGTCTGCGGAGATCCCCTGGGGGATGAGCGGGTACTGTTCGAACAGGTGCTGGTTATTGGCGGTGAAGCCATCGGTATGTGTCGGGGCATAGCGGGACATGCTCTCGACGCCGCCACCCACGACCAGATCCTGGTGGCCGGCCTGAATGGACATGGCTGCAAAGTTCACGGCCTGCTGGCCGGAACCACAAAACCGGTTCAGGGTGACGCCGGCCGCGGTAATTGGCCAGCCCGCGTCCAGTGCTGACATCCTCGCGATGTCCATGGCATGGTCGCCACTGCCCGCCGCACAGCCGGCAATCACATCTTCTACATCACCCGGGTCGAAATCGGCCTTCGACTGCAACCCGTTCAGGACCTGCGCCATGATCCGCTGCGGGTGAATATCGCTCAGGCTCCCTACGCCGGGTTTACCCCTCCCACGCGGTGACCTGACGCCCTCAATAATCCATGCCTCACCCATTCGATCCACCATCACTCAAGAAAAGTCATTCGATTGTAGTGAGGTCCAACCGGTTAGACAAATGCCCATGGGCGGCGTTACGCATAACCGCAACGCGCACTTCTGTCGCACCACAGTCACACCACGGCCATGCCCCTCAACCATGCACCACAGCCATGCTGGCCCGCGGCAATGTCAGCGCCCCTTAAACTCCGCGTTACGCTTCTCACGAAACGCCGCCACGCCTTCCTTGAAGTCCTGGGACATGTCTACCAGCGGGATCACAGATTCAGACCAGGCCATGGCGGCCTCAAAGTCCATCGATGCAGTCCGGTAGGCCAGCATCTTGCCAACCTTCTGACCGATGGGCGGGCCCGCCTCGATTTCGAGGGCATAGTCCATGGTCTTCTGCTCGAATTCCTCGGGCGACACCAGGAAATTCGTCAGCCCGGATTCGTGCGCCTCTTCGGCACTCATGAATCTGCCAGTCATCATCAGGTCCATGGCCTTGCGCCAGCCCAGAATCTTGGGAATGGACCAGAAACCGCCAAGGTCCGCGTACAGACCCCGACGAACATAGGCCACCTGAAAGCGAGCCGCCGTGGAACCCACTGCAAGGTCGCAATGACACACCAGGTCGAACCCGGCACCCACCGCCGGACCGTTGATACCGGCAATAACCGGGATCTCCAGCCGGCGCAGCGCCACGTATGCATCGACCTCATGACGGAAGTTCAGACGCCGACCTTCCGGGTCCGGATGATCGTCAACGGGCGCAGGCGCATCCGGGTTGGCGCCACCGCCCATGTCCATGCCCGCACAGAAGCCGCGGCCGGCACCGGTAATCACCATGCAGCGCAGTGAACGGTCATTTCGGGCCTCCACACAGATGTCACGTAGCTGGCGGAGCAGCGGGAATGTCAGGGCATTCATTTTTTCAGGTCGGTTCAGCGTAATCCAGAGAATGCCATTCTGTTTGCCTCGCCGTTCAGCCAGTATTGGATCAATGTCACCCATTGATGTTCCTCTCTTCAATTTGCTTGGAACACAGAGAATACCCTACCCTTGCCCCTTGTGGCACTCCGTGTTAATCCTGTCCGTGGCCGTTTGTTGCCGACCAGCTACGCAGCGAGATGGGCCGCAGAGCCAGCAGTGTGGGTGGGTCGCGAAGTACCTCTGTCTGGTGGTACTGGGGATACTTCTGCCGCAGCAGGGCGACAGCATTTTCGGCAGTACGGTTGGCTGCAGCGCTTGCAGCGCTTTCAGCGCTTTCGTTCAGGCGCAGGGTGGTGATGGCGACTTCAATCCGAATCCACCACAGTCTTGACCAGTCCTCTCGAATGGTGTCGAGAAAGCCGTGCAGCAGTGGACTGAAGATCCGTTCACGCATGGAATCCATGTTGATGATGTTGATGCCCGTCTTAATGGATATGAGGTCAGGGTCAGCGTCGCGGATGGTCCGTGCGACAAACGGGTCCAGGTGGCACTGACCGCCGAAGCCCAGGCTGTGCAATCGGGCACCGGCCCTACGGGCTGCAACCGCCGGCCACGTCAGCCCAGGTTGCAGGGCTTGCGCGCAATGGCTGATGGAACTACCGTAGTGCACCCAGTGGGGACGGTCGTCGGGCACCGCTCGCAGGAGCGCGCCGTCGTCGACGGCAATAGTACGTAGCTCAACGTATGCGTTATGTGGCAGCCACAGCTCACAGGTCTTCAAGCCGGCGGGCAGGTTCTCGAAGCGCATTTCGGACGCCTCACCTCGCTCCACCGTAAAGCCGCCTTCTGCATCGGTCACAATCGTGTTGCCACCTTTGGCCTCCAGCGTCAGGAGGCTGTCGCCGATTTCCAGGTCGAAGACTACCGGGCGCGGCTCTCCGTCGCCGAACTTCGTGTTGGTTACTAATGCCGTTACCACCAGGGTGGTAGAGTCCGTTTCGAACCTCAGCCGAACGCCCGAAGGCATCCGCAGCATGACGTCGAGCATCTGCGGCACCTGGGGGCGGGTCCAGCCCGGCAACCGGCGCGGGCTGATGCCACCCGGGCGTTCATCAAAATCCAGAGCTCCCGTCCAGGTAGCATCCGCTTCCGTCAAATCGGCGAAGGCGATTTCCTTCATGTCAGTTCCAGGCTGCGACGTGGCCCTCTACCGTAACTGCGTGGCGGTTTACTTGTCCAACCCCACGGGGGTCAACCGGCTACCAGTTGCCAACGCTGGCCAGTTCGCGCCGCTCTTCCGCGTACTTCTGCGGGTCCGGGCGAAGCACATCGTCCCTGTCGGCATAGGTCTCGATGATCTGTCGCCGGCTGGCCTCGATGGCATCAAAGCCGGCGAGTGCCCTACGCCGATTCAGGTTGTCCGGATCGATGACGTCATTGCCGATGGTGAGCCGGCCGTCGGCGTCGAAATCACCCACGCAGCCGTAGATCACGGCCGCGCCACGTAACCACAGTGCCCGGTCCTGCAACATGGCAAGACCGCGCAACGGCGACGCGCCCTGGTCCACGCTGGACTGCATCTGGTCGATCACGCGGTGATTGAGTGGTCCCTGGGTGTACGAGTTTGCCACCAGCAGGAACGCGGCCTCTGCGCCTTCGTGCCCGACGAGACCAGCGTCCAGACAGCCGTGCTGTTCCATGCAGTCGGAAACCAGGTCGGCATTGTCGCTGTGCAGTTGGAGTATCCGAGAATCGAAGCGGCCAACCTGAGCATCACGCAGGCGATCCCACTGCTCGGTAAACGTCTGCTCTGCGTCGATCAGCCGCTGCGCGAGCTGACGCTGCCTGGATTGTGCGCTGTTCTCAACGTAGGACTTGAGCTTTGACCAACTGGAAAAGCCGTACTGCCGGGCGGTAATCCTCTGTGCATCGTTCAGTGCAAAGGGCGCAGCGAGTATTTCAGCGTCTGTCCTGTCCGTGAACGAGAACTCGTAGTGCCGCAGGTCGGCACAGATGCTGGCATCGCCGTGTCCATGCTGACGCTTGAGTTCAGCGGCTTCTCGTTTGAGGTACTCGAGATTGGGTGCGGTGCGGGGTAGTGTTTTCACTGTAGATCTCCTTTCGAGAGTGCCGCGCTCGCGTGTCGGCCGAAAGAAGTCTTCTCTTGGGATCAATGCAGGTGAGGATAGTCCACTTTCCGCGAGCCAGGAGCGCCCCTGCAGCACTGACGGAATTCTAGCAGGTGCGGACTGACGCAGCTAATGTCGATGCGCGAGTGGCCTGCCCGACTTCGGAGGTCCAAGCCAAACTCCAGTCCCAGATTTGGGCACAATAGGTCACGAGTCGGATGCTTTCGGAGGCTACATGTCGTGGAAGATCCTTGTCGGCATTATTGCCGTCATCCTGGCGCTGCTGGCGTGCCTGGTCAGCCAGGTAGATGCCAAGTGGAGCGCCATCGGCAACGTTCTTGACGATGGCACCACCAGTGTCGTCTTCAGTCCTGAGGACTTCCTTGCCAGGCTCGCATCACTCGTGCCACGACCACGCTCGCATCTGACGTGCTATCGTGGGGTGCTGGCGCCGAACGCTCCTTTCCGCCCTGCTGTCGTACCCGCTTCCAGCCCCGCCAAGAGTCGACCTGCCAAATCCAGAGGATCAGCCCGCCAGGACTCACCGCCAGCCCGGACTCATGATGAAAGCACCGGCGCGCCGCTTGCACCGCTCAGCTGGGCTGAAAGGCTAAGGCGTGTGTTCGATATCGACATCACCAACTGCCCCCGCTGTGGCGGCCGCTTACGAGTCATCGCCGACATCACCGACCCCGACACCATCCGCAAAATACTGAATCACGTCCAGCAGCGCGGACCACCACAAGACAACGACCCCGAGCAAGTCCTGCCCATCCATTGATGCCCTCCCGGGCCAAAGGGCTCCTGCGCCCGATGAATCTCGACTTCCGAAACGGCTCTTTCCCCCGTAGGACCTAAACCACCTGACCCGTAC
>JAQBUI010000061.1 GCA_027624035.1 Pseudomonadota bacterium
TGCAGCTATTGTGGGTCTGGCTGCGACCGTGCATACCGATCAGCGGGAAATATCGGGTGACGATTTCTTCACCGGCATGTTTGAAACTGAACTTGCGCCAGGGGAAGTGATTATCAGCATTCGTTTTCCTGCGGTGACGCGAGCAGCCTATGAGAAGTTTCCCAATCCGGCGTCCCGCTACGCAACCGTCGGGGTCATGGTGGCAGAGGTGGCGGGTGAGGTTCGGGTAGCGATCACCGGTGCGGCCTCCTCGGTGTTTCGCGCCACGGACTTCGAATCCGCTCTCACCGGATCAATGTCCGTGGATGCACTCAAGGAGGTCAGCGTGGCTGCTGGCCTGTTGATGAGCGATTTGCATGCGAGCGCAGAATATCGGGCGCAGCTTTGCCGCATCATGGCCAGAAACGCTGTCGCGAGGGTGGCAGCCATGTAGCGGTTGCCACGATCAGTCGGGACTCTGCCGCGCCTCGCGGCGCAGGTCGGTGGAAGATATGTCCTGTCGGAATACGTCACCGTCCACGCCCTGACACAGGTCCCGTAGAATCGTCGGCAGGGTGAGGTCATCCAGCGCCTGGAATCGACCCTCCATGGTCCGCCCAAACACCAGAAATCCGACATCCAGGTCTGCCATTTCCTGCAGCGCCTCGATCATCGGTTGCTCACCCTGGTAGTAGCGCGGTTCGGCGATGCGAATCAGAGTATCGACGCCCACTACGAAGGTGGTTCCCGGAAACAATCGGGCCTTCTCAACAAAGGTCGGTGCATCGCTGTAGATCAGCGGATGATCGCCAATGCTCGACTGGCGGTCCTTCATTTCCAGGAAGTCGATGGGCGGCTTGTCAACGTTCCGGATGGAGATCTCAAGATGGACTCGCTGGCCGAGCCGCGCTTCGGCGTGCTCGATCATCGCCTGGTGGCCGTGATGCAGGGGGTTGAAGGCGCCGGGAAAGATCACACCTGGAGGGGCCCCATCGAAAGTGGATTTTTGCTCGCCGAGCAGCAGCGCGGTCCAGGGCCGGGGGGCCACATAGTGCCGATAGACAGGTGTTTCCCCCATTTCACGGGCTGGTAACTCGACCGGAATACCACATGTTCCGGCGATCTGATGAAGGATCAGGTCAGCCACCAGTCTTTCCTGATGTGAACGGTCCCTGTGCCCCGACAGGACCAGGCTGAACTCCGAGCTTGTGGTGGCTGACTGAATCGCGATGTGACAACGGTCCTCGCCGCGCCGGTGACGCAGGGTGGCAAGGGCGCTGGTGGCACCAAGCCCGAACACGTTCTCGCTGGTCCCGGTCACGCTGCAGGCACGCATCCAGGCGCGCATGGCGAGCCGTCGTGCGGTGACGGCGCTGGCCGCGCTCTCCGGGGTGGCGCCAAGATAGTCAGACAATGATTGCGGATGATAGGGGACAGTGGCTTCCAGCACCGTGGCGGACGCACCGGGCACGGCCAGCAAATCGCTGATGGCGGTGACGCCACCGCCGGCGACGGTCAGGACAAAACGGCCCTCGGCTGCATGGATTGCCTCAATCAATGACATCAGTCTTAATTCTCCCGGGGTGTTAGGGGCCAGCCAGTGGCATAATATCGAAATGAATGCCGCAATGAATCATACCGTCAGGAATCGGCTTGTCGCCACGATCTGTTGTGCGATGCTGCTCGCTATGGCGGTAGTCCCTGAAGTACGAGCGCAAGCCAGTGCTGAATCGGCCACAGTTGAAACGCTCACACCCGAGGAACTGCAGTACCACACCTTTCCTGATCAGCCCGCGCCTGACCCACCCAGCATCAAGGACCTGAATGTCTCGCAGCAGTACACCTTGTCGCGTCAGCGAAGGGAGTTCATGGCTCTGCTGGCACGACATCTCGGGGTCCTGTCTCTCAAGGGCTCGATTGAAGACCTCAAGGTGTTGCAGGCGGTGGTAGACCGGAACGTGATTGCAGACGATGAACTGTATGAATGGCAGACCATGGGCGTCGTGTTTGGTGATCTCCTTGCCAGTCAGTTTGATCTCGGCTGGGTCAGTTACGAGGATGACCGCGGCGTCAGCAGAGCCCTTCGGTTCGGTAAGACGGACAACTTTGTCTTCCCGGTGACCCTGTTTTCGAAGCGGATTCGCTTTAAGGAGTCCATTGACGTACAGGCGATCTACGATGCGCTGGCTATGGACATCAAGGCGTTCAAGACGCTCCCCGTTGCCCCCGGGTCCCGCAGCCGCTAAAATCCCGCGCCGAGGGCAACTGGGCCCTTAAGCAATCAATGCCGGGGCCGTCATGATCAAACGCTGGATTCTTCGTATACTGAAATTCACTCTGGTGGATTCAACCGTCAACATTCTGGGAGATCTGTTCGAACAGCCTCTTATCATGTGGGCCTTCATCGGCTGGGGATGGCTTTCAGTACTGGTGATGGTCGCCAGCATGGTCGACACGATCGGCCAGGTGTAGCCAGGTGTAGAAGGTATCCGGAAGGTAAAGGTATAAGTACTGCTCGTTCAGTTTGCCAGCAACTCATCGAGCCTGGCCATCACCCGGTCACCGAACTCGTCAGTAGACACCACTTTTGCGCTTCCGCCCGCAGACAGGTCCGCGGTGGAGTAGCCAGCTTCAAAGACCGAACGCATGGCATCCCAGACCGCCCGGGATTCATCTGCCATGGCGAAGCTCATCTCCAGCATCATCGCGACTGACCCGATCATGGAGTAAGGATTGGCGATGTTTTGCCCGGCGATGTCTGGCGCCGAACCATGGGAAGGCTCGTAATAGGCCTTGTCCGGTCCGATACAGGCCGAGGGCATGAGCCCGAGAGACCCCAGGATTCCGCCCCCCTGATCGCTCAGGATATCTCCAAACATGTTCTCCATGACCATGACGTCAAACTGGCCCGGGTTAAGACAAAGCGCCGTGGCCGCCGCGTCAACCAGCAGATGGACCACCTCGACATCCGGATAGTCGACTCGCACTTCCTCAAGCACCTCATTCCACAGAACGCTGGACAGCAGGACATTGCTCTTGTGGATGTTGTGAAGCCGCTTTTTGCGCAGTTGTGCCTGTTCAAATGCCACTCGCTGCACCTGGCGAATCTGCGCCTCGTCATACTCCAGGGTCTCTTTCACGTAGCGCAGGCCGGCATCATTGGTACCGCGTTCCTTGGCACCGAAATAGAGCCCGCCAACCAGTTCGCGAATCAGCAGGATGTCAATACCATCGCGAATGATCTCCGGCTTCAGAGGTGAGAAGTGCGCCATATCCTTTGACAGGAAGATGGGGCGGAAGTTGGCGAACGTATTGTAGCGGGCGCGCAATGGCAAAATGGCGCCGCGTTCTGCCTGTTCCTCAACCGGGATCTTCAGCGATTCTGCATGAGACAGTCCGACCGGTCCTTTCAGAATAGCGTCTACCTGGTCGCACACCACCTTTGTCTCTTCCGGAAACGCCTGGCCGTGAGAGAAGTAAGCGCTGGCGCCGAACGGACATTCAATCAGTTCGAACTCCACATCCCGGTGCTGCCTCACCACATCGAAAACCCGCAGCGCCTGGGCCATGATCTCCGGGCCTATGGCGTCTCCCGGCAGAACCGCGATCTTGTAGGCATTGGTCATCGAACAGCTCCCGTGAAAAAGCCACGGATTCTACCCCCAATCGCCTGTTGACCGCTAATACAGGAG
Source organism: Pseudomonadota bacterium (assembly GCA_027624035.1). Lineage (GTDB taxonomy): Bacteria > Pseudomonadota > Gammaproteobacteria > Pseudomonadales > Azotimanducaceae > UBA7455. The sequence goes on from JAQBUI010000061.1 coordinate 3,672, forward strand.
GAAGGAGGCTCGTTCAGAACGCCACTGCCGCTCCACGAGGTTCAGTTCGTGATCGAGACTGGCAAGGGTCGCATCCGGGTCATCTACCCACTCGCGCAACCAGGGTCCTCCATTGATCACATCGATCGGAGTCCGTCCCTGCTCGTACTCGTACTCATGGTGGCGCCACAACTCGTACTCCGGTCGCAAGCCCCGAAGGGCCTTGAGCATGGCAGAGACCAGCCGAAAAGGCCTGAATCGGGCATGGTCGTAGCCGGGCAGGTCAGTATGAATCTGCAGGCCCTGGCAAAGCTGTCCCTCATATTTGTGGAAGGTAGGCAGAAACCAGGTGTTGCGGAGCCAGACGCCATCGGTTACCGAAGAAGGTAGCGCCTCTCTTATCTGTTCCACGGGAAAGTCCGGCGCCCCGATGACCTCCAGCGGTGTTGTCGTGCCACGTCCCTCCGACAGCGTGGTTCCCTCCAGCAATACCGTACCACTGAAGCAGCGCGCCATGTTCAGGCGCGGTGCATTGGGGCTCGGGTTGATCCACGGCCGCTCCATCAATGGCCAGCCGAACCCCGGGGCGCGATCAAGAGTGTAGGCCGGCATGGTAATCACCCGGGGTCGCTCGCACCCGATTCGGTTCGCAAACCAGCCGGAGAGTTCGCCGACGGTCATTCCGTGACGCATTGGCAGGCTGTCGCTCCCGACGAAGCTCTCGTGGCCCGCCTGCAGCCGCAGCCCGTCGACCGGACGGCCCGCGGGGTTGGGACGGTCCAGTATCCAGAGTTCGGTTGCCTGCCTTGAACAGGCCTCGATGAAGTAGCGAAGGGTAGTGATGAATGTATACACCCTGCACCCGATGTCCTGCAGGTCAAACAACACCACGTCAAGATCACGCAGCATCTCCGGCTGGGGATAGCGATAGCGCCCGTACAAACTGGTGACGGGAATGCCGTGCACCGGATCGATGAAGTCCGGGGACTCGACCATGTTGTCCTGTTTGTCTCCCCGTAGTCCATGCTGGGGCCCGAAGGCGCGTACCACCTGTACGCCACGACCGATGAGCGCATCAAGAGCGTGTTGCCCTGCGGCGGTGACGGACGCGGGATGGGCTACCATACCCACCCGTTGGCGTCGAAGTTGATCGAGCAGTGCCGGGGCGCTCAGAAGCTGGTCTATCCCGCAATGAAAGCTACTGATTTTCATGGTCGTGGTTCTTGTCATGGCTTGTTGTCGTCACGGATCACAATGATTCATAGGGTGACCGATCATGTTGACTCACGATAGAGCCTCAATGTTGATCCGGTGATGATGGTCTCGTCGATGGAAATCGGGGGCATCCACTGGATGCCTGGCTGCATAATAGTGAAGCGTTCCGTCGGTGTCCTCGATAATGGCAGCGAGACCGAGCAAGAATGGCGATGGCGGGACCGGTACGTCGAGCCTGATCTCGGTGCTGGACTCGTCTCTTGCCATGAAGAAGCTGTCCGCGATCAACCGGCTGGAGGCGACCGGAGACTGCCGGTAGGCCTCGAACTCAAAACCGCAACCGTTGCCGCTGGGTGACTGATTGAATTCAAAGTAGCCGGTGGCTGCGTCCTGGCCGATGAAGTACTCAAAGCAGGTGCTGCGCCACAGTTCTGTGATGTTTTCCGTCAGAATACACTCTTCACCCGGCCAGTGTATCCGGGTCATGTCTCCGTCCAGACGGTATTTGATCACGAGGGTCTCTTCCAGTGCCACCACGCAGCGGATTTCCTCTACTACGGCCGGGACCGAGAAGGGACGTAACGTGATTTCCATGGGCGACAGCAAGGGATCAGACTTTCTTCTATGCTAACGTATCGCCGTCCTTTAGAACGAAGAGATTTTTGATGGCTGGGTACGACTACGACCTGTTTGTGATCGGTGTAGGTTCCGGAGGTGTCCGGGCTGCCCGAATGAGTGCGGCCTATGGTGCCAGGGTGGCAACGGCTGAGGACCGCTACATGGGTGGTACCTGCGTTAATGTCGGGTGTATTCCCAAGAAGCTGTTCGTTTATGCATCGCATTTCTCCGAGGACTATGTGGATGCACAAGCCTATGGCTGGGGGCCGGCCAGGCCGGATTTCGACTGGCCCCGGTTGCTGGCAAACAAGGACCGGGAGATCGAGCGCCTGAATGGGATCTACCGCGGACTGCTCGACAACGCTGGCGTCACGCACTATGAGGGGCGTGCCCGGATCATCGATGCCCACCATGTCTGCGTGAATGAGCAAACCATCTCCACTGACAAGATCCTGATTGCAACGGGTGCCTGGCCGTCGGTTCCGGATTTCCCCGGTAAAGAACATGTGATCACCTCCAACGAGGCGTTTCATCTTGAAAGTCTGCCGCAGCGAGTGCTGGTCGTCGGCGGCGGATACATTGGCGTAGAATTCGCTGGTATCTACCACGGCCTGGGGGTCGAGAGTCATCTGTCATATCGCGGCTCACTGTTCCTGAGAGGATTTGATCACGACATTCGGGAAAGCGTCCGGGACGAACTGACTCGTCGGGGAATCCATCTGCATTTCAATAGCCATGTTGCCTCGGTGACCCGGGCGTCAGATGGGTCACTTACCGTGGATTTTGAGGACGGCAGCGAACTGCACACCGATGTCGTGCTGTATGCGACCGGACGAGCCCCCCATGTTCAGGATATCGGAATTGAGAACGTCGCAGTCCAGTGCAGGGAAAACGGGGCGATCATCGTGGATGAGGAATATCGAACGTCGGTGGACAATATTTTCGCCCTGGGCGATGTCACAGATCGTCTGCAGCTCACACCGGTGGCCATCGCCGAGGCCATGGCTTTCGCCTCGACCCAGTTTCGAGGTGAGCGCCAGATCATGGACTATCAGAATGTCGCCACGGCGGTCTTCTGCCAGCCGAACATCGGCACGGTGGGTTTGACTGAGCAGGAGGCACGGGCGCAGTACGATGTGGAGGTCTATCGCTCCAGATTCCGGGGGCTCAAGAACACCCTGACTGGTTCTGCCGAACAGACCATGATGAAGATGATCGTCGATCGTGCCAGCGACCGCGTTCTCGGGGTTCATATGGTCGGCCCGGAGGCGGGGGAAATCATTCAGGGGATGGCGGTCGCAATCAAAAGCGGTGCCACCAAGGCGGTGTTCGATGCGACGGTCGGGATTCATCCGACGTCGGCCGAGGAGTTTGTCACCATGCGGGAACCAGTCGCCTCTTGATCCGTGCCGGGGTTGATGGCTGCTCCGGTGGCTGGTTTGCCATCATCGCAGAGCCGGGCCAGGGCAATACAGGAGTGGTGTTTGACAGGTTCGATGACCTGCAGAACGCGCTCCCTGGCGCACAGATCCTGGTGGATATGCCGATTGGGCTGCTGGACAGTGAGGTCCGGGCGGTAGAGGGAATGGCGCGCAAGCTGCTCGGGCGCCGCCACAGCAGTGTGTTCCCTGTGCCCTGCAGGGCCGCGGTCTATGCTGGCAGCTACCACCACGCCTGCGAGATCAACCATCGACAGTTGGGTCGCAGGCTGTCCAAACAGACCTGGAACATCTGTCCCAGAATCCGTGAATTGGACCAGTCGCTCCGGCGCGGCCGGAGTGACATCAACGAATCACATCCCGAGCTGGACTTTGCCCTGCTCGCAGGCCATGAGTTGAAACATGGCAAGAAGACTGCTGCAGGCATCGAAGAGCGGTTGTGCATTCTGGAAAGCGTACTGCCCGACTGCCGGTCTCACTTTGAACAGATATGCATGGCCTATCCGCGGCGTCAGCTTGCCCGGGATGACATCGTCGACGGGATGGTATTGCTGGCAACGGCACTGTCACCGGTGGTCACCCTCAAAGGTCCGGTCCAGCTTGACCGATACGGACGGGCCGCACAGTTGATCATTCCTGCTGGCCCCGCACGGGCGGCTATCCCCGGGGCAAGGTAATTTGTTATCGTCGGCCATCCGAGAAAGCCCCTGGAGTTGTCTTGCAGAAGTCCTTTATTGAATCGTTGACAGATGTTCTGAACGCAATGGACTCGGTGCTTGGCTCCGCGCCCTGGTTTCCGTTCGTGTTACTGGCAACCGGCATCTTTTTCACCCTCTATCTGGGTTTTCCCCAGATTCGCTATTTTGGACATGCCTGGAAGATCGTTAGGGGAAAGTACGATGACCCCAATGATCCCGGTGACGCCACGCACTTCCAGGCATTGACAACGGCCATATCCGGCACCGTGGGGACCGGCAACATTGGCGGTGTTGCACTGGCGATCTACCTCGGCGGGCCGGCGGCGCTGTTCTGGATGTGGATGACGGCCTTTTTCGGGATGACCACAAAATTCGTAGAGGTGTCACTGTCTCACAAGTATCGGACCACGGACGAGAAGGGATTCATAGTGGGCGGCCCCATGTACGTGATGGAACGGCGCCTCAACATGAAGTGGCTTGCGGTGCTGTTTGCGGTGGCCACCGTGATCAGTTCGTTTGGCACCGGTAATCTGCCCCAGAGCAACAATATCGCAAGTGGTGTGGCCAGTACCTTCGGAATCCCGGAGTGGGTCACCGGGCTGACCCTGGCCACCATGCTGGGGCTGGTGATCGTGGGGGGCATTCGGCGCATCGTTCAGGTCGCCCAGAAGATCGTCCCTTTGATGGCCGTCTTCTATGTGGTAGGTGCCCTTGGGGTCATCCTGTTCAACCTGGAGCAGGTCGGCGCCTCGCTGCTGTCGGTATTCCAGGATGCTTTCACCGGATCATCAGCTGCTGGCGGGTTTCTTGGTGCCACCTTTGCCTATGCCTTCAACCGGGGCGTCAATCGTGGCCTGTTTTCCAATGAGGCCGGGCAGGGCAGCGCGCCCATCGCCCATGCCGCCGCCAAAGCCGATGAGCCCGTTTCTGAGGGCATGGTGTCGATCCTGGAGCCCTTCATCGACACGATCATCATCTGTACGCTGACCGGGCTGGTGATCCTGTCCTCCGGCGTCTGGACCCAGAAGCATGAGAATGAGTTCCAGCAGTTTGACATGGCCATTGTGACCGGGGTCTATACCGAGCAGGACCCGGGCCAGAGGGACAGTCTGTTTGCGTTCCTGAACGGCGATGGCACAGCGGTGGACACGTATGACGGAGACATTGAAATCATAGCGGGAAGACCCACGGAGACGGGTGGGTTTACTATCTTGCACAATCGCTCGATTGCCGAAGACGTCCGCTTCATGATCGAGGGGCAGCCCTATACCGGAAGTGTGTCGGTCGCAGATGGCAAACTTGACTCTGATGTGACCGTCGTTGGCCGGTCACTGGTGCACTCCGTTGACCTCACCACTGCCGCGTTCAGCCGGGGCGTCTTCGGGGAATACGGCGGCTACATCGTTGCCATTGGTCTCGTCCTGTTTGCCTTTACCACATCGGTCGCGTGGTCATACTACGGCGATCGCGCCATGACGTATCTGTTTGGTGTGCGATCAGTGCTGCCCTATCGTATCGTCTATGTCATCGGCTTTTTCTTTGCGGCGATCGTTGACACGTCGCTCGTCTGGCTGTTCGCTGCCATTACCATTGCCTTCATGACCCTGCCGAATCTCTTCACGATCCTGATGCTCAGACGTGAAATGCGAGAGATCATCGCTGACTACTGGGAGAAATTCCGTGAGGAATACCCCAACGAATAGTTCACTCGATGCAGCGCAAGGAACTTAAACAGACCTGTTCAGACTGACCATAGACCTACGACAGGGCGACTACAGAACTACTACAGAACTACTACAGAACTACTACAGAACTACTACAGAACTACCACAGACATAAGGAATAGCCATGAATCTCGAAAATGCTGTCGCGATCGTTACAGGTTCCTCATCAGGTGTTGGCGCTGCCACGGCAAGGATGCTGGCGGGCAAGGGCTGCAACGTGGTGGTGAACTATTCACGCTCAAAGGACGCGGCCGAGAAGGTGGCCGCCGAATGCGAAGCGATGGGCGTAGAGGTGCTATGCTGCAAAGCAGATGTATCCGAAGACGCCGATTGCCGCGCGATGGCAGACGCCGCAATGTCGAAGTGGGGCAAGATCGATGCCCTGGTGAACAATGCGGGTACGACCAAGTTTGTGCCACATGCCCAACTGGAAGGTCTCGACAAGGCAGACTTTTTCAACATCTATGGCGTGAACGTGGTCGGGCCGTTTCAGATGACCCGGGCGGCGGAGGCTGGCATGCGCAAGTCCGGCAATGCCGCGGTGGTTAATGTTGATAGTGTGGCCGGGGTATATGGTGTGGGCAGTTGTATTGCCTATGCGGCGTCCAAGGGTGCACTGCTGACCATGACCAAATCCCTGGCCCGGGTGCTTGGCCCCGAGATCAGGGTGAATGCGGTTTGTCCGGGATTCATACAGGGCGACTGGCTGGAAGCGGGCATGGGTACAGAAAACTATCGCCGGGCAAAGGAAAGCCTCGAGACCAGAACGCCACTGCGTCTCACGTGCAGTCCGGAGATGGTGGCCGAGTCGATTCTGCAGTTCATTGAAGGCCATTCGACGATCACCGGGCAACACATCGTACTGGATGGGGGCAACCACCTGCTATGACGGTGCCTTCAATACATTCCGCGAGCCACACTGCGAACCATCCTGCCTTCGAGCTGGTCGAGCAGCGCAGCATCGAGATGCTGGAACTGACCGTATCGCGATACCGGCATCGGGTTACCGGTGCCGTTCACATTCACCTGGCGGCGGATCACCCGGAGAATGTGTTTCTGGTCGCGTTTCGAACGATGCCCTCAGACTCCACCGGAGTGGCCCATATCCTTGAACACACGGTGCTGTGCGGCAGTGAACGTTTTCCCGTCCGGGACCCGTTTTTTCTGATGATTCGACGTTCCCTGAACACTTTCATGAACGCCTTCACTGGCAGTGACTATACGGCCTATCCATTCGCGTCCCAGAACCGCAAGGATTATTTCAATCTGCTGGACATCTACCTGGATGCAGCATTCTTTCCAAAGCTGTCGGAGTTGGACTTCGCCCAGGAGGGGCATCGATTAGAATTTGACGTTCCGGATGATCCAGGGACCCCGATCGTGCAGCGGGGTGTCGTCTACAATGAAATGAAGGGTGACAGCAGTTCACCCATTTCCTATCAATATGAGGCCCTGCAGCGACATCTGTATCCAACCACAACGTATCACTACAACAGCGGGGGAGACCCCCGTGCCATCCCGACTCTGAAATACGAGGATCTGCTGGCCTTCTATCGGTTGCACTATCATCCGGGCAATGCGGTGTTCATGACCTTTGGCAACATTCCTGCGGCCGAACTGCAGCAGAGCATCGAAAACAAAGCACTGTGTCGCTGGCAGGAGAGTGCAGAGCCGCTGGCAGCGGGCCTTGAAAGGCGCTACCGGCAGCCGCTTCGGGTCGAAGAGTCGTATCCTGTGGACGATGAATCAGACGATCAAAAGCCCCGTATCGTGATGGCGTGGCTGCTGGGCGAAAATACAGACCTTGATATGATGCTCCGCTGCCATCTGCTGTCGGACTACCTTTTTGATACCGGGGCAGCGCCACTGCGCCGTGCACTGGAGGAAACGACGCTGGGTGATGCGCTGTCTCCTTTATCAGGGCTTGAGGAATCCAACCGGGAGATGAGCTTTCATTGTGGGCTTGAGGGGTACGAGGGTGACGGCCTCGAGGCGTTCGAGGAACTCGTTTGCGGTACTCTTGAACAGATTGTGGCCCAGGGTGTTGATCGGGAGCGAATGGATGCCGTTCTGCATCAGCTTGAACTCTCCCAGCGGGAGATCGGGGGCGATGGCACCCCCTACGGGCTGCAACTGATGTTCTCCTGCCTGTCTGCCGCGATCCATGGTGGCGATCCCGTGGCGCTGCTTGACCTTGATCCTGCCATTGGCCGATTGCGGGCCGATATCGAAGATCCTGATTTCCTGCCGCACCTGATCCAAACCCTGCTCATTTCGAACAACCATCGCGTGACGCTCCTGCTTAAGCCGGATGCCGGGCTGGCCGAACGCGAGGCAGAGGCTGAGACCCATCGGCTGGTGGAGATCAAAGGTGCCCTTCAGGATGAGATGATTGCTGGGCTGATCGAACAGGCCAGGACGCTGGCTGCACGACAGCAACAGGTCGAGGACCTTTCTGTTCTGCCCCGGGTGGGCCTCGAAGACATCGGCCCGCCAGCGCGTATCCCTGCAGGGCAAGTACGGGTATTGTCAGGTGGTAGGAACATGACCTCCCATGATGCGGGAACCAATGGGCTCGTCTACCAGCAGATCATCACGCGCCTGCCAGCGCTGACGCCAAGGCAGTCTCAATTACTGCCGATCTATACCATGTTGCTGACCGAGGTGGGTTCTGCGGGACGCAGCTATGTCGAAACCCAACACATCCAGTACGCGAATACGGGTGGGCTCAATGCCTTCTCGGCCGTAAGAACAGATAGAGACGACGTGAACCTCAGCGAGGGCTACTTCACGATATCGTCTCGCGCCCTCGCGGATCGTGCGGCGACCATGTTCGGGCTTGTACGTGATACCTGGGAGTCCCCGAACCTGTCGGAGCAGCAGCGCATTCGGGATCTGATCAAGCAGAGTCGAGTTCGCCGCGACGCCGGAATTACGGGCAGTGGACACCTGCTTGCCATGTCTGCCGCCGCCGCGCGGTTTCGTCCGGTGGCCAGATTGAGCTATCAACTGAGCGGCCTTGGCGGTCTGCTTGCACTGCGTCAGCTTGATGCTGAACTCGACGATACGACCATGCTGAGCAGCCTCGTTCGCGAGTTGGAGCAATTGCACGCCCGGCTTGTTCACGATACTCATCAGTTTCTGCTGATCGCGGACCCGGCACATCTCACTTCGGCTTGTGACAAACTGATTCAGACGTGGCAGGGCGAGTTCCCGCTCGCCGAAGGCCGCTTTGAGATCGGCCCGGGGATCAGTGAGCAGGACATTCTGTTTACCACCAACACCCAGGTGAATTTTTGCGCCGAGGCGCATCCCACGGTTCCGGAATCTCACGAGGACGCTGCAGCACTGTCGGTGTTGGCTGGCGTGATGCGCAATGGCTTTCTTCACCCGGTCATCAGGGAACAGGGAGGGGCATACGGCGGTGGGGCAGGTCATGACCTCAGCAATGGCATCTTTCGGCTGTACTCATATCGTGACCCGAATCTGGAACAGACTTTTACCGCGTTCGACGAGGCGATCGACTGGGTCACGGGCAACTTTGATGCCTCACTGGTGGAAGAAGCGATTCTCGGCGTCATCGGTAGCATGGATGCGCCAGGGTCGCCTGCAGGAGAGATTCGCCAGACATTCCACAATGAGATCTTTGGCCGCTCCCAGGACATGCGGGAGGCGTTCCGTGAGTGCGTTCTCGGGGTCACGGCCGCCGATGTGGCGCGAGTCGCCCAGGCGTATCTGACGGGCGAAAAGAGCCGTGCCGTGCTGACCAGCGCGGCACGGTCGGAAACGCTGGGTCAATTCGGCGAGGGCTTCTCCCGGATTCAGCTTTAGTATTACCAGGAAGGTCCATCAGGTAAGCAACTTCTATCAGGAAAAGGGGAGCACAAAATGGGTGAACAGATCAACATCAGGTCGAAGGACGGTTTTGCCTTCTCAGCCTACCGGGCCGAACCGGCGGGCAAAGCGCGCGCAGCCGTGTTGGTGATACAGGAGATATTTGGTGTTAACCAGCACATTCGGGAGGTTTGCGATGGTTACGCGGCAGACGGCTATCTTGCTCTGGCACCTGCCCTGTTTGATCGGGTCGAACCTGGAATAGAGCTCGGCTATGAGGCAGCAGACATGGCACGGGGCGTGGAACTGGCCAGGGGCGAGCTGAAGCAGCAGGACGCGATGGCCGATCTGCAGGCGAGTATTGATCTGCTGGCCCAGACTGGCCCCGTCGGTGTCGTGGGATACTGTTTTGGCGGTCTGTTGACCTGGCTCTGCGCCTGTCATGGGAACGGCATCGCCTGTGCGGTGGGCTACTACGGCGGGGGCATTGCTGGCGTCCTTGATACCTCGCCAAGGGTGCCGACGATGCTCCATTTCGGTGAACTCGACGCGCACATTCCCATGTCGGATGTCGAAAAAATCCGTTCTGCGACCCCGGGCGTGACGATCCATACCTACGATGCAGATCACGGCTTCAACTGCGATCATCGCGGGAGTTTCAATGCGGCCGCGGCCGGCCTCGCCCGCCAGCGAACCCTCGATTTCTTCGCCGAAAAATTGTGAAACCCGATACTGGCCTGACAACGTTCACCGTGGTATCTACAGCAGGGGTGCAGCCGGGAGCGCGGTCAGACTGGGCGGACCACAGTGCGTTCAGGCTGTCCTGATGGCGTGCCAGGAGGTGCTTGGGGCAGGTGTGTTGGGTCGAATTAAATGGAAGGTGCTCCCTTGACAAACCAGGTTGGCTTCTACATTCTGTCGGCCTTGTTACGGTGGGCCTTAAGCTAAGTAAAATGGGGCCCGCAGCCCATAATCGATAATCATAAGAACTATAAACTCCTAGTAGGTACTTATATGAAAGAGCATCGGATCAGTCCGGGGATTGCCGCAGTCACTGTCTGTCTCCTCTGCGTCCTGTCCGGCGGCAGCGCACTGGCACAATCGCTGGATGAGATTCTTGGCGTCAGGACGGATACAACGGAACTGGGGCGAAATTCCCAGCGAAAAATCGATAGTCTTTCTGAAGAGACGCGGGACCTCCTGACGCAATACAAGCAGGTGATGAAGATCGTCGAGGGTCTGCGCATCTATAACCAGCAGCAGGAGCGTCTGATTCGCAGTCAGGAAAAAGAACTGGGTGAACTGGAACAGTCCATTGATCAGGTGACCGTCATTGAGCGCCAGATGGGTCCACTCATCGAGAGAATGATTGCAAATCTTGAGAAATTCGTCGAGCTGGACATGCCGTTCCTGATGAAGGAACGGGAAGACCGGATCGAATTCCTGAAGGACACGTTCGATCGCGCCGATGTGAGCGTGGCAGAAAAATTCAGCCAGGTGCTGCAGGCGTACCAGGTGGAGAATACCTATGGCAAAACCCTGGATGTCTACACAGAAGTCATTGATCTGGGCGGCCAGGAGAAGCAGGTCGAGATCTTGAAGTGGGGCCGGGTGGCGCTGGTGTTCAAGACGCTGGATGGAGAAGTATTTGGCGTCTGGGACCGGGACAGCAAGGACTGGCAGACTCTGGGTAACGAGTATCGGGCAGGGATTCGTGACGGATTCCGGATTGCGAAAAAGACCCAGACTGCAGATTTTGTTCCCCTGCCCATCGCGGCACCGAAGTAGGAGTACGTCGTGAAGAATATCGTAATGACTATCGTGGCCCTGTCCCTGACTTTCAGTATCAGTGCCGAGGAAGCAAACCCCATCGAGGCAGATCAGATCGAAGCCAAGAGCCTCCAGGAATTGTTGAAGCTTGTTCAGGACGGCAAGGTCCTGAACACGGGTATCAATCAGCGCCGGGAACAGGAATTCCTCGCTGACAAGAGCAAGCAGGCGCAGGCCGTCAAGGACGCACAGCGGACCCGGGCGAACGAGGAAGCTCGCAGCGAGCGGCTGGAAGCACAGTTTGAAAAGAATGAGCAGGATATTGCAGCCAAGGAAGAGATCCTGGCCAAACGTCTGGGTTCCCTTCGGGAACTTTTTGGCGTACTGCAGCAGGTAGCTGGCGATACCCAGGGCGTTCTGGAAGGCTCCATCATCAGTGCCGAGTACCCAGGGCGGGGAGAGTGGCTGGGTCAGTTCGCCCAGTCCATGGGCAAGAGTTCCAAACTTGCTTCGATCGAAGACATCGAACGACTCTGGTTTGAACTTCAGCGGGAAACGACCGAATCCGGCAAGATTACTCGCTTCCAGGCGGAAGTCAGCAGGCTTGACGGCAGCAAAGTCACCGAAGAAGTCGTCAGGGTGGGGGACTACAACCTGATTGCGGCAGGTGAGTACGTCAACTATGACGCCGATACCGGATTAATCGCGGAACTGCCCCGTCAGCCTGAGGGCCGTTTCGTCAGTACTGCGGCTGCGCTGGCGAGTTCCACTTCGGGGTTTACACCCTTTGCTCTTGACCCCACTCGCGGTCAGTTGCTGAAACTCCAGGTGGACGTCCCGACGATTGAAGAACGGGTCAACCAGGGTGGTACACCGGGCTATGTGATCATCGTCCTCGGTATTATCGCTCTGCTGCTGTCCGTTGAGCGGTTCATTACACTCTCCATCATCGGCATGAAAGTTCGTGGCCAGATCAAGAATGCGGGCGAGCCGAAGACCAACAATCCGCTCGGAAGAATCCTTCAGATCTACCATGACAACCATGACGTGGATGTGGATAACCTGATTCTGAAACTGGATGAGGCAATCCTGAAAGAGCAGCCTTCCATCAATGCCAGAATCGCATTCATCAAGATCATCTCGATGGTGGCACCGCTGCTGGGTCTGTTAGGCACCGTGATCGGGATGATCGTGACCTTCCAGGCGATTACACTGTTTGGTACGGGGGATCCGAAGACCATGGCCGGCGGTATCTCCCAGGCGTTGATTACGACCGTACTGGGTCTGGTGGTCGCGATCCCGACGGTGCTGTTGCACGCCATCGTTCAGTCCAGGGCGCATGCCATCACACAGATCCTGTCTGAGCAGAGCGCTGGGCTGATTGCGGAACATGCGGAGAGCGCCCAGTCATGATCGAGAACATCATGGTCGCCATCCGAACCTTCATGGAGGCGGGCGGGGACGTGCTTTACCTGATCGCGGCGGCCACGTTCGTCATGTGGGCCTTGATCTTCGAGCGTACCTGGTACATCTATCGGGATCACGTTCGCGACGTCGGGCAGGCATTGTCCTACTGGGAAGGGCGTTCTGAACGCTCGTCCGAGTTTGCAGGCATGATCAAGCAGCGTCTGATTTCGGAGGTCAACACTCGCCTCATGGCGAACATGCCGTTCATCAAGACGCTGATCTCGCTGCTGCCATTGCTGGGGCTTCTGGGTACCGTGACCGGCATGGTGCAGGTTTTTGAGGCCATGAATACCTCCGGCGGCAACGCCAGGACCATGGCCGCAGGGGTTTCGGCCGCGACCATTCCGACCATGTCTGGCATGGTGGCGACACTTTCCGGGGTTCTGGCCAATACCTTTCTTACTTCGAAGGTTGAGTCGGAATCGCAGTACATCGAAGATACACTGACAACGGACCACTGATATGCGACGACAACACCATCAATCCGAAGACGAGAAAGTGGCTGATCTGACGCCGATGCTGGATGTGGTGTTTATCATGCTGATCTTTTTTATTGTAACGGCAACGTTTATCAAGGAAACCGGTGTTGAAATCGACCGGCCCGATACAGAAACGGCAGAGCTCAAAAAGACGGTTTCACTGCTCGTTGGCGTTGCGCCCGACAGTTCGATCTGGATTGACAAGAAGAAGGTTGACCTGCGTCACGTACGGCCAACCATGGAACGTCTGCATGCGGAAAATCCAAAGGGTGGCCTGGTGATCAAGGCTGACAGCGCCTCAAAGGTGGAAAAAGTCCTTGCGATCATGGATGCAGCGCGAAACCTCGGTATCAAACAGGTGGCAATTGCATCTGAGGACGTTAAGTAGAGGAGTTCATCTCGTGGTTTTCAGACTTGGTTTGTCTTCAGTGATCGGCGTGGTGGTTACGCTGGCGCTCTTTTACCTGATGCAGTGGCTGATCGCCAGTGGCAATACCGCCCTGACAGAAAGCAAGGTTGGCCATCTGGTTGACTTCGTTCGAGTCAAGCAGGAACAGGAAGTCGAGACCAAGACCCGACGCCCCAAGAAGCCACCACCCCCTGACGAGCCACCTCCCGAGGTACCACCGCAGAATATGAATGTGGCCGTGGACAAGACGGGATTTTCCATGAGCGACCTGAATATGAACGTCAATGCGGACGTTGGCGGCGGCGGTTTCGGGATCAGCGATGGTGAATACCTGCCGATCGTCAAGGTTCAGCCTCAGTATCCCAGAAGGGCGTTGTCTCGTGGCATGTCCGGCTGGGTGATCGTGGAGTTCACGGTTAATGACAATGGCCTGGTCGAAGATCCGGTGGTGGTCAACAACTGTGGCTGGGTGAAGTCAGCGCGCACCGAAGGAGAATGTGTCGACAGCCCCAACTCTGTGTTCGATAGTGCCGCGGTCAAGGCCGCGCTCAAGTTCAAATACAAACCCAAGGTCATCGATGGGAACCCGGTGGCGACAGCGGGCGTTCAGAATAAAATCACATTCGAACTCGTCGACGATTAGGAGAGATTCGTGATCAGGATATTGATGCTGGTAGGGGTTCTCTGGTCGTTGCCCGTCATGATGGCCGGAGTGACGGAGCGCGGTTATCTTGCCGGCACGGTCAAAGCCGAAGAGAAGAAGCGGGAAACCCGTCGTGTCCCGGCGCTCAGGGAACAGACGTACAAGAAGATAGCTGAAGCATCGCTCATGATTGACCCCGAGTCAGCCCCCCGGGAAGAGGGTGAGCCAGCTCCGGAGCCGAAAGGAACGCCCCAGGACGCCATCGACATGTTGCGCGAACTGGTGGAGCGGCGTGGTCTCAACTCGTTCGAACGGGCCCAGATCTGGAACGTGCTGGCGTTTGGCTACTACACGATCGGTGATATCAAGGGGACGATCAATTCCTACGAGCAGGTACTGGCCCAGGGAACGATTACCGAATCGCTGGAACAATCGGTCATCAGGGCCCTCTATCAGCTGTACTTTGGTGAAGAACAGTACCGTAGGGCCATCGAATACATGGAACGATACGAGGCGCTGACGGAAACCCAGGACCCCGGTCTGACGTTTATCAAGTCCACCGCCTACTACCAGCTGAAAGAGTACCGCAACTCATTGGAAAATGCCCTGCTTACAGAACAGATCGCGGTGGCCCAGGGGAAAGAGGTCAAGGAGAACTGGTGGTATCTTCAGGTGGTACTGTATAGCGAACTGAAAGACTACGACAACGTGATCCGGGTGCTGGAGACCCTGCTCGTACACTACCCGAAACGGGAGTACTGGATGCACCTTGCTGCCATGTACTCGGAGAAGGGCTGGGAGGACAAGTCTCTGTCTGCCTATCATGCAGCGTATACCCAGGAGATGCTGACCAAGGAATCCGAACTGGTGATGCTGTCCCAGCGTCTTCTGAATTCCGATGTGCCCTATGAGGCCGCTCTGGTCCTTGAGAAAGGGTTCAAGGAAGATGTGATCGAGGCCAACGAGAAGAACCTCAAGCTTCTGGCCACCTGCTACACGATGTCCCAGGAGTATTCCAAGGCGATTGATGCCTGGCGCGACGCCACCAAGTTTGATGAGGATGGTGAGACTTTTTTCCGTCTTGCCCAGGCGTTGTCCAGACAGGACCGTCACAGGGAGGCAGTCAAGGCGTACCAGAGTGCCGTCGACAACGACAACAAGAACCCAAGTGATGTTTATTTCTGGATGGGAATCTCGCTGATGAACCTAGAGGACTGGGACAATGCCACGGTGGCTTTCCGCCAGGCGCAGAAGGACAAGGACAAGGAAAAGACGGTCAGGCAGTACATTCGCTACATTACCGGCGAGAAGCGCCGTCAGGAAGAACTCAAGAAGATGCTCGAGGCAGAATAGCCCGTACTGGGTCTTCAACGGTCTTGCAGGTGCCCGGGAGTCAATCCCCGGGCACTGTCGCATCTAACGCCCTGGTTTCCTTGGGTTGCGTCGCAGGTCCCGTGCAAATCGCTTACGTTCATTCTTGGCCGTCACCTGGGCGAGGACGTCCTGGCGTTCACGCAGATGCGCCAGTTCCCGGAGGTATTTCAAATAACTGTCGACCCGGGCCTGAGAAAGCACCCGCTTTCCAACAGCAGCCTTCAGAGCGCAGCCGGGTTCCTGATCGTGTCGACAATCCCGGAACCGGCACTGGCCGACCAATTCATCTACATCCGAGAATGTAGAGGCGACGGTCTCCTCATCGGCCCAGAGCTGCAACTCTCGCATGCCAGGTGTATCGATGACCAGCCCCAGCCCGGGAATCAGACACATCTCTCGCCGGGTGGTCGTATGCCGTCCCTTGCTGTCTGACCGGACTTCCTGGGTGGCCAGATAGTTGCCGCCCAGCAGTCGATTGGTCAGGCTCGATTTGCCGACCCCGGACGAGCCTAGAAAAGCGCCCGTCTTGCCCACCCCGAGGTACTGCCTGAGTTGATCCATTCCCTGTCCGGTCTCCGCACTCACAGGCAGAATGGGTACACCCATCGCGACCGCCTCGGTTTGAGCAAGCTTTGCCGGCAGGTCATCCACGATGTCGGCCTTGTTCAGGACAATCACGGGCGCGGCACCGCTATCCCATGAAAGCAGTACATAGCGCTCGATCCGCTGCGGGTTGAAGTTGCCATCCAGTCCGGCCACGATAAAGACGGTGTCGATGTTGGCAGCCACCACCTGTTCGACGGTCTCATCCCCGGGGGCTTTCCGCGAGAATCTGCTCTTTCTCGCCAGCACCCGTTCTATCCTGTGCGGCGCCTGGCCTTCGGTTTCACTGAGCATCACCCAGTCGCCCACGGTGGGGCGTTCACTGGGCAGTGCATCGCGCAACCGACCGGGCAGCACAGCGATGAATTCAGCCTCCCCCGTGACGGGTTGTGACATGAGATGGTAGCGATTGACCTCCTGACGGAAGACTCTCGCGGGAAAATGCTTGCTGTCCTGATCTGTCAGCTGGTCTGCAAAGAACTCAGTCCAGCCCAATTGAATATGGGGTTCCATGGTGCTTCCTCTGATTTCTGGTTCAGGTAGCACCCCTGGGATCTAGCGCGGACGAAGCTGGCTCCGGCGGCCAGGAGTGCGTGGCGTGGGCGTCGATACAATCATCCTGTGCACTCCTTTTGGTTGAGGTTGGTCAAGGCGTACCTTACTCCAGGCGGGTCCGTAGTTGCAACAGACGCCGAATGAGCGGGCCGAGGAGTACGACCGCTGTGATCACCAGCAGCGTGATGGTTGTGGGCCGCTCGATCAGAAAGGACCAGTCCCCACCTGAGAGGGTGATGGCACGTCGCAGATTGTCTTCCAGAATGCCCCCCAGAATGAAACCGAGCAGCAGCGGTGCCATGGGAAACGACAGCAGCCGCAGGCCCACGGCCACCAGAGCCACGACCGCCAGCATCAGGATATCGAACGGGTTGAATGACACCAGGTACACGCCGGTCATGGAGAAGAACATGATCAGGGGGATCAGCAGATTCCTGGGAATGGAGAGAATCCTGGCGATGTACGGTATCAGCGGTAGATTCAGAATGAGCAGGAACACGTTGCCGACATACATCGAGGCGATGACAGCCCAGAAGATGTCAGGCTGATCCACGAACAGGCGTGGCCCGGGCTGGATGCCATAGGCAATCAGGGCGCCCAGTAACACGGCGGTGGTACCGGATCCTGGAATCCCGAGCGTCAGCAGTGGGACAAATGAGCCTGTACAGGCCGCATTGTTGGCTGCTTCCGGAGCGGCGAGGCCCTTGATGTTCCCGGAACCGAAGCTGCCCCCATCCCGCGCGATGTTCTTTTCAACACCATAGGCCAGAAAGGAGGCGATCGTTGCACCGGCGCCGGGCAGTACGCCGACCAGGAATCCCAGAACGGAACTTCGTCCAATGGCGGGCGCGATCTCATTGGCTTCAGCGCGGCTGACGTGCATCGACGTGCGAGGCATGGGGCCCTCATCGGACCCGGGACCTCGCAGGGTCATCATTAAAGCCTCGGCGACCGCGAAGGTGCCCATGGCCAGCAGCAGGAAGCTGATGCCGTCAATGAGGTCCATCCTGCCAAAAGTAAAGCGCTGTACCCCCGAGGTCAGGTCCGTGCCGACAGTGGATAGGGCGAGCCCCAGGGCTGTCATGCACAGTGCCTTCAGGTATTCACCACGACCGGCAAATGCAGAGACGAGGCAGAGCCCGAGCACCATCAGCATGAAATAGTCTGCCGACTGAAAACCCAGTGAGAGTCGGGCCAGATAGGGCGCGGACAGAACCAGCAACATCGCTGAAAGCGTGCCGCCGACAAAGGAAGCATACGCCGCAATGGCCAGCGCCTTGCCAGGCTGGCCTGCTCTCGCCATCGGATAGCCGTCAAATGAGGAGGCGACTGTTCCCGCCACCCCGGGTGCATTGATCAGGATGGACGATGTAGAGCCGCCGAATACCGCGCCATAGTAAACGCCGGCGAGCAGGATCATTCCTCCTGCCGGGTCAAAACCGTAGGTAATCGGAATCATCAGTGCAATCGCGGAAATCGGTCCAAGACCAGGCAACATGCCGATGATGGTCCCCACCGCGCAGCCCACCAGAACCAGCATGATGTTCTGAAAGGTGAGCACCGTCTGAAAACCCAGCAGCAGGCCGTCGATCATGAGAACCAGCCCTCAAACAGAGCCCCAGGACGAAGGTAGATGCCCAGTTGCTCCATGATGACCCACAGTGATACCACCACGGTAATGGACGTGACGGCGAGCCGGGCCGGTCGGCGCTCACCCAGGCAGAGGCTTGCGAGTATCAGAAACGCTGCGAACGTGATGGCGAAACCCAGATAGTCGATGGCAAAGCTGCACGCTACCATCAGGCAGAGCAGCAGACCGGCCGGCAGAAATCGTTTTCCGGTCAGGGCATCCGGGGGCAGGCCGGGGAATGCCAGCAGCAGAAGGCTCACCAGCGCACCCGCGAAGGCAATCACGTAAGGAAAGCTGCGAGCGCTGAATGCCTCGCCGGTGGACCAGAAGTCCAGTTGAATGTTTCCTGCCAGAAATCCATAGGCCACAAAAAAGCCCAGAAACAGTCCCGGGCCGACTCTTGGGTTGATCGACTTCAATCGAGACTACCTCAGAAATCCGAGCTCCCGCATCAGCGAACCAATCTCCAGTTCCTGCTGTTCGAGAAACTGATAAAAGCTACGCCCTTCGATGTGCAGACGAGCCCAGCCATTGCGGGCCCTGACCGCTTCAAATTCCGGAGTACCCAGGACTGCTCTGATCGTGTTGCGCATTTCGGCATAACGTGACTCATCGTAACCGGGCGCCGCGAAGAACCCGCGCCAGTTGGCGAAACTGACGTTGAAACCCTGTTCCTTGAGGGTGGGCAGGTCAGGACTGTCCGCCTGCCGCTGATCTGCAGTAATGGCGAGGATTCTGATCTCCCCCACCCGGTGCATTTCCAACGCCTCACTGAGGCCGGTAGACAGCACCTGCGTTTCGCCGGTCAGCAGCCCCGCCATGGCCTTTCCACCACCGTCATAGGGGATATAGACGACTTCTCTTGGATTGCCGCCCGCCAGCTTGAGTGCCTGGGCAATCACAAAGTGATCCGTACTGCCACGTACCGAGCCACCGGCCACCGTCACCTCACGTGGCGTCTGAAGGAAAGCCGCCGCTACATCAGAGAAGCTGGCAAAACGCGAATCCTTGCGCACGGCGAAGCAACTGTAATCGGCGATCACTGAAGCAATGGGTTCGAGATCGCGAAAAGACTGGGGAAAGATCTTCTGCAGAGAACGAACCACCATGGGTGTGGAAGAAATCAACAGGGTCTGACCCTGATTGGGTGCCGTTTCGATGAGTCGGGCGATCGCCCTGCCACCGCCGCCCCCGGACATGTTCTCAAAAGAAACATTTTCTGCCATCCCTGACTTGAGCAGCGCCTCACCGATACCCCGGGCGGTCCCATCCCAGCCGCCACCCGGGCCGGCAGGGATGAGGAAGTGAATGTCATCAAGTGTTTCACTCTGGGCCAGATGGCAGCTTGCCAGCAGCACGAATCCTGTCAAGAGCCGCAACCACTTCACAACGTGAGGTTCCTGGGCAGGTTCTTGTTTAAAAAGTTGAGCCCGAGACCGCCTGCCTCCCAGGGCATCGAGATCAGTCTGCCGGTCGTCGAGAGTGTCACAAAGGCGGTTTTGAGGTCGGGTCCGCCAAAGCAGATATTGGTCGTCAGCAGATCAGGCAGCGCAATGTGATGAGCACTTTTACCGTCCGGCGAGTGAACGGTGATGCCTCCATTGATCAGCGTGGCCACACAGACGTTACCCGCTGCATCGACTGCCAGTGAATCGAACAGATGGTGATCGGGAATCTGTGCCATCATGCGGCCGATGGGGCGCCCCCTCGTTTCCTTCAATACGCCAGGGGAATCGATGTCGTAGGCCCACAGGCGGCCGGTAGGGGTCTCGGCGACATAAAGGGTCGTTTCATCAGGTGACAGACCAATGCCGTTCGGGGCCTCCAGCGGGGAGATCTTCTCCTCGATGTGAGACCCATCCGGCCTGGCGTAGAACACCCCGGTTCGGTCCCTTGAGCGCGGCCGGTTCTTGCCGTGGTCGGTGAACCAGAATCCTCCATCGGCATCGAATACCAGGTCATTGGGACCCTTCAATGGCTCGCCGTCACAGGCGTCGTAGATGACCTCAACGGCGCCGGTGACCAGATTCACGCGCTCAATGCGTCCGCTGCGATAGTCGGCTGCCTGATTGCCAGGGAATGTCAGCCCACTGGCGCTGTGGCTCCACTCAAAACCACCGTTGTTGCAGAGGTAGCAGTGGCCGTCCGGGCCGATTGCCGCGCCGTTGGGGCCACCACCCGGTTCGGCCACGACCTCGATGACGCCGTCAGGACGTACCCGTGACAGGGTGCCCCGTTCAATCTCGACCACCAGAACCGAGCCATCTGGCATGGCAATGGGGCCCTCCGGGAATCGTAGGCCAGAGGTGATCTCGGTATGCTCACTCATGTTCACTGCTCCTGATCGTGTCCCATGCCCAATTGAGCCATGGGGTCAGTTTTTGGATGTCGTCTGATTCTACTGTCGCGCCTCCCCAGATCCGCAGCCCCGGCGGCGCATCGCGATATCCTTCAATGTCACGGGCCACATTCTCCTGATCCAGAAGGGTCACCATCCGTTTGATGATGTCACGCTGGGACGCCTCGGACTGATCTGTGAACCAGGGATCGACGATGGCGAGGCAGATGGACGTACTGGATCGAATTGCCGCGTCAGCGGCCAGGAATTCGATCCAGGGGGTTTGTGCCACCCACTGGCTGACGGTGTCAAGATTCCGGCTGCTTCTGGCGATCAGTTCTGGCAGCCCGCCGATCCGGTCAGCCCATGACAGTGCATCCAGTTGATCCTCGACGGCGAGCATGGAAGGGGTATTGATGGTTGAGCCAGCAAAGATCTCCCGGTCGAGTTTTCCGGATTTTGTCAATCGGAACAATTTGGGTAGTGGCCAGATTGGTTCCCAACTTTCCAGCCGGGCAACCGCTTTTGGAGACAGTGCCAGCATGCCGTGAGCGGCCTCGCCGCCGAGAACCTTCTGCCAGGACCAGGTCACCACGTCCAGCTTGTGCCAGTCGATCGGCATGGCAAAGACCGCAGAGGTGGCATCGCACAGCACCAGACCCTGTCTGTCCGCGTCAATCCAGTCGCCGTTTGCAACCCGTACCCCTGAGGTCGTACCGTTCCAGGTGAAAATCGCATCGTGCTCGGCGTTGGCACTGCGGAGATCGGGCAGTTCACCGTAGGGCGCATCGTAGACGTTGACATTTTCGAGTTTGAGCTGGCGGGTGATATCGGTCACCCAGCCCTGTCCAAAGCTTTCCCAGGCAAAGATGTCCACCGGCCTTGGGCCGAGCAGGCACCACATCGCCATTTCAAAGGCACCCGTGTCGGACCCTGGTACGATACCGAGCAGATAGTCCTCGGGGATGCCGAGCAGTTGTCGGCTGTCCTCAATCACTTTGCGCAGCCGGGCTCTGGGGCCCGTCGCACGGTGGGAACGGCCCAGGCTCTCAAGATTCAGGGTGGCCGGGTTCCAGCCCGGCCGCTTTGAAGTTGGCCCCGAGGAGAAATTGGGATTTGCAGGTTTGACGTCAGGTTTCATGGAAGGCTTCATCGACAATCTGTAGGGATAGTGGGTGAAAAGGGACGTTGGCCACGCGTGATCTGCTCGCTGTGGTGACGCCGTCGTGACATAAGGAACGCAATTTGCGCATTGACCCACTATATGTCAAGTTTCCGCCTCCGGTTCGGTGGGGTGGTGGTCTTGGCGTTACGAAAGGATTATTCAGTTGCTGCACTGATGGCATTTGCAGCCTTTTTCACCCTGGCAGGTTACGAATTCGTGCGCTCCCCAGCCACCGTATTGTTCAAGAATGCCTATGGTGCGGACAATCTTCCTCTGGTGATGGCGGCTATGCCATTTGTCGTATTTGGCGGCGTGGCACTCTATGGATGGATTCTGAGTCAACTCGGCCCCAGGCGAACGCTGCTCGTAACCTCGCTCGGATCGGCGATCGCGATCGTCGCCTGCTATCTGGCCGTGCTCTCCGGCAGCAAGATGATCACGCCGGTACTGTTCCTGCTGAAGGAACTCTACATCGTCCTGCTCATCGAGCAGTACTGGAGTTACATCAACTCAACGCTTTCCTCAGACGTGGCGCGCAAGGTGAACGGCCCTATCACCGGCATCTCTGGTCTTGGCGGTTTCGTGGGCGGATCAATTGGCGGCATCATTGCCCAGCCCCTTGGGACCGAATCCATGCTGCTCATTGGTGCATTGCTGCTGGTCCCGGCGGCGCTGGTGTCCAACCTGACCTACAAGCTGCACGGCGAACCGGAGATGCCTCCCCGCAAGGCGGGTGAGAAGGCACATCATATGGGATGGCAACTCTTCCGGGAGAATCCCACGCTGGCGAGCCTGCTTGCCATCGTGCTCTCAACCCAGGTGATCGCTGCTGTCCTCGACTTCAAGTTCCAGGGTCTGCTGTCGACGTCTTTCGCTGGCGATACGGACAAGGAAACGGCATTCCAGCTCAGCTTCTGGGGCAACCTGAACCTCGCCAGCATCGTCCTGCAGTTTCTGGTGGCACCGTTGCTCCTCAGCTTTCTCGCGGTACGGTGGATTCATCTGATGCTGCCGCTCATTCATCTGACGGCCATCACGGTCGCGATCATTGAACCGAACGTGCTGACGGTTGGCACGGCATTCTTCCTGTTCAAGGCGTTCGACTATTCGATTTTCAGAGCGGCCAAAGAACTGCTCTATATTCCCCTCGGCTTTGACGAACGCTACCGGGCCAAGGAGGTCATCGATGTGTTCGGTTATCGGACTGGCAAGGGTGGCTCCTCGGTACTGATTGTCATGGCGCAAAAGGCGGGCGTGATGATGGGAAACTACTATCTTTTGATTGCGTTCTCTGCGACCGTGCTGTGGCTCGCCCTGATCTTCCCGCTAACCAGGGATCGCAGCGCAGCCCCTGCCCGGGAGCAGGGGCCGTAGTCCTTCATGGAAGTTCTGGCCTCACGTTGTGCCGTCCGGAAAACTTCCCGGCACGACTGCGATGTGCCATCACTGGCACGCTTAAGGCTACTACGACCGTCCCGGCTGCGACGCCAGGCACCAGGGAGATCGTCCGGTATTGAGGACCTGGTCTGCAAGGCGTGCGAGCTCCGGGCTATGGGTCGTATACAGGCAGGTAATTCCCATCTTCCTGATCCGTCTCATGATGACGATGGCCGAACGCCGGTCCAGGTGTGCCGTTCCTTCATCCAGGAATAACAGGGTGGGACGATGGTATAGGGCTCTTGCCAGCAGAATCCGCTGGGCCTGTCCGGCGGAGAGGCTCTGGTCCATCTCATGAATCTGGCGGTCATATCCCAGAGGATGTACGCAGATCTGGTCATGGAGCAGAGCGAGTCTGGCGCAGCGAATGCCACGCCGCCGGTCAGGTTCCTGGCTGCCGAAGGTAATGTTGTCCATGATCGAGCCCTTCAATAGCGTATCTTCCGACATCACGCTGGCCACTCCATGTCTTGCGCCATCGCCCTCAGCCACAGTGGTGCCGTTGATCCGTACCAGCCCCGAGTCTGGCTTGATCATGCCCTGACAGATCCGCAACAGGGTGGTCTTGCCACTGCCTGAGGGGCCGAACACCGCCAGTTGTTGTCCCGGCGAAAGCGTAATCGACAGATCATCCATTATCGATTCATCACCGTAGCTGAAACCAACCCGGATCAGCGCCAGAGCTGTTCCCGATTGTGTCTGCGGTTGCGACGCGATTTGCCTGGTCGATGACGGGACGGCCCTGGTCGTGGTGATGTCGGACAGACGCTCCATGTGTAACCGCAGCATCAGGGCATTGAGGACTTCCGTGGTCAGTGATTCGAGCGCACTCACGAGGCGTTCATAGTACGCGAGGAACGCATACAGCATGCCGATGGTCAGAGTCTGTTCGAGGACCGATCGGGCCAGCAGGTAGACTATCAGGACATAGAGGAAGGTGCGAAGCCCGGAACTGAATAACCCATAGGAAATGCGCAGGTACCCCAGTCGCAAGGTACTGTTTGTGACGTCCACCAGCCGGTTCGCATATTCATTGCTTCGGGAGACCTGCGCCGAGTATCGGTGGATGGCGCTCACGGTGCGAACCGACTCCATGAAGTAGGAATCGAGTTCCGCACCGACCAGGATATTCTCGTGTTGGCGGTGGCGCAGTGGCCAGTAGAACATCAGTTTGCCCGCCACCAGGACGGCGCCGGTAACAACGACGATCAAAGTCAGCCCGGCGTCGTAGAAGAACAGCGCGGTGGCGGTCGTTAGCACCATCACGATATTCAGCAGCAGCGAGACCAGCCCGCCGGTAATGAAGCCACCGATTGCTCCCGTGGACTCGAATCGGGAGGTGATGTCTCCCATGTGTCTGGCGTGGAAGAATCCGGCAGGGAGTCGGATCAGGTGTCCAAACAGGCGGGTGCCCATCAGGAGCCCCAACTGACTGCCGATGAACAGACCGGTGATTTCCTGCAGACCACGGGCCACCAGCGTAATCCCTGCCAGTGCGGCAAAGCCGATGGCGAGGACCGGGAGCAGTTCTGCATCCAGGTTCGCAAGGGCCGCGTCCACCACAAGCTGAAGATACAGAGGCATGGCAAGTGTCAGCCCCTGAAGCAGCACCGTCAGAAGCAGCAACTGAAGCAGGGCGGGTATGACCGGAGTCAACGAACCGAATAGAGACAGAGCGCTCTCTGGGGGAGCGTCGGTATGGCTCGTGACTGCGTCGTCGCGTCTCACGAACTCAACCACAACCCCGGTAAAGTGTCTGCTCAGTTTGCTAAGGGGCAGGTGCCGACGGCCGACTGCAGGATCATGAATGACGACTGACCGGCGGGAAACGGCTGCCAGCACCACGTAGTGCCTGAAGTCAAAGTGGAGAATGGCGGGCAGACGAAGTGCCGACAGTTCATCAATTTCGCACCGCAGGGCCCGGGTCTGGAACCCCATCTCATCGCCAAGCCGTAGCAGGTCTGCGATCCGAAGGGGTTGATCAAACAGTCCGAATCGGCGCCGCAGACCTGCCAGCGTGCCCGGGCTGCCGTGGGCGCCCTGGATCATTGCGAGACAGGCGAGACCACACTCGTTTTCAGTGCTCTGGCAGACGACCGGTGGCCTACGGGACATCGGGCAGCCCCAGGGCCTCCC
>JAQBUI010000062.1 GCA_027624035.1 Pseudomonadota bacterium
AGTACGGCCCTTGATCCGCAGAAATGCCTTTGACCATCCCCAGACATGCCGTTTATTCTTCTTAGACCCACATTCCGATGTTGCTGGTGGTTGCAGGCGTCTGGATAACCCACCGCTACCATCAGTTCTCGCGAACCAGCTTCATCATGATGGGGTTTTTGGTGGTGCTCCACACGATTGGTGGGCACTACACTTTCGAACATGTGCCCTTCGGTTTAATCACGGAAACGTTCTCTTTCGAACGAAACCATTTCGACCGAGTCGCTCATTTCAGCGTTGGCTTCTACGCCTACCCCATTGCGGAACTGTTGCTCAACAAGCAGTTGGTCATGTCCCGTGTGATTCTGGTTTTGTTCCCGCTCTTTGCGATTGTCACGGTGGCCGGTCTCTATGAAGTCGTGGAATGGCAATACGCCATATCAGCGGATGCCGACGCAGGTCTTGCGGTACTGGGCTCTCAGGGAGATGTCTGGGATGCGCAGAAAGATATCACGGCAGACACTTTGGGCGCTGTCTGTGCCCTGGCCCTGTTTTTCCTGCATCACCCCGAATTAATTCGCCAGCCCATCGCCTCTCACAATCACTAGTCCAGTGCGTTCTCTTCGCTATTCTGGGTACGACGATAGGTTTCCTGAATGATCAAGGCATCAAAGCTGGCCCTGTGCCGGGTCAATCCCATGTCTTCAATCACACGGTCTTTGGTCTCATGCCACGATGCCATTTGTTCGGGCGTCAGAATCATTTCCAGAGGACTGACAGAGAAGGACATGTTGACGCCTGCGGCATGAAACAGGGTCGTTAGCCAGGGCTTGTCGACGACCCACCCGTCCGTGTAGACCGTCTTGCCTTCCAGGATCTCATTAAGAAACAGTGCGACGTCCTTCATCGGCTTGCCGTAGGTTTCCAGAATATCGCGGGACACGCGGTGAACCTGCTCAGCTTCGTCATCCCAATGCGTCCAGTCTGGCGCCGGGGCAATCAAGCTGCAGAACTTACTGCCGCCCTCCAATGCCAGGCCAATTTCAATGGGGTAGCTATGGCCGCCAAATCCAGAGGCTTCGACATCGACAATCAATGGTTCGGAAGGTCTACGCATGATGAGGCTCTTAAGGATTAACTGAGTGACAGACTGCAAAAGCCAGACTAGCGATATCACTACAGAATCACAATACGGAAAAGGATCGGTTTCGGACTGCAGGGCATCACTCCTGGCCCGATGCCTTTCCGGCCCGACCTCTCTAATCCGGCCTGAAGCTGACTTTGTGTGACATTGATGAGTGTACCCACTTCGACTGGAAATGGTACCCCTGATTGACAGTCCATCTTGAGGCGCCCTGCTGAGAGCGGTATACGGGGAGTCCCAGATCAAGCATCGGCCAGGCGTCGGTTGTGCGGGATGGTTGACCGCCAGGGCGGGCCAGATCCTGCATGCGGGTTGTCCTGTTCAGGCGGACGTGGGTATCTGGCTGGTTTCTGGTTGTGCGGCGATAGCATCGACGAAATATGACGTGATGCGTTTTGGCGGCACCGGTCGGAAAGGGAGCCTGGCTTCGTGTAGACCAAGCCTGACGAACCCGGGCTGTAGCAAAAGTCCCGGGTGTATTTGGTGGGCCGACCGCGGCTCGAACGCGGGACCAACTAGTTAAAAGCCAGCTGCTCTACCAACTGAGCTATCGGCCCGTTTTGGGAGGGCGCTATCATACGGATTGCTGCCTAAATCTCAAGGCTGTCGAGCACGGCGTTGGTGAGGTCAACTCCGGTCAGTTCGTCAATGGTGGTGATTCCCCCCGGGTTAATCACATTGAATTCGATGACCCAGGGGTAGATCAAGTCAATGCCAACGAAGCCCGCACCCATCGAAGTCAGCACCTGGCCGATGGTCCGGCAATAGATGGCTTCCGCCTCACTGAGGTCACAGGCGGTGCTGGTGGCACCCTGGATCAGGTTGGTGCGATGGTCCCCGGTCGCAGTGCGTCGATACTGCCCAATCACCTTCCCCCCGGCAAACAGAACCCGTTTTTCACCCGAGGTGACCTCGCTGACGTACTGCTGTAACAAGGTGTACTGATCCTCTTCTCGTCCGCACAGGTTCTGCAGGATGGCACGATTGTTCGGCCCGCCTGGTTTCAGCACAAAGACATCGCGGCCAAGGCTCCCGGCAGGGGGCTTGGCCACCCAGGCGTGTGAGGAGGTCTCGACGATCTGCAACAGATGCTCCGGGTCGGTGGATGCGTGGGTTTCAGGATGCCTGATCAGATCAGGCTGCGAGGTGATGAAGTACTTGCTCTTGAGGTGCATGATCGAGTCCAGGGAATTGACAAACCGGGTCCGCGGGCCCAGGGAATAGAGCATCTGGAACTTGTCCAGAAACGACTCCCGCTTGCCCAGTGAGAACAGCCAGCACAGATCGAATTCCCCGGCCGGGATGGCCGTCAGAGCCGGAACCTGCTGGTTTGGCTTCAGGGGCCGGTCCGGTACCCAGCCGGAGGCGAACACTCTTGATGCAGTCAGCCTCAGCGTATCTGTAAACGCCAGTACGATCTCATGATCCCGGGCCATAAGCCCGTTGCAAAAACGCAGATAGTTGCCATCCACCAGTTGTTCGGACTGGGGCAGCAGGAGTAGAACCCTCGACATGGGTAGTGCGACCTGGGTTGACGGGATGACGTATAATATCAAGTTCGCAGTCAAACGAGGCCTGCTTTGCAGGCAGGAGGTAGCCGTGGCCAGTATCGCATTCGACGTGCCACTTCATCAGAGCCATATGTTGAGTTCGAGCGAGATCGACGGCTATAAGTCCCGAATCAGAGCGTTGCTGAAGGCCAGGGACGCGGTGCTGGTTGCTCATTACTATACGGACGATGCAATCCAGGAACTGGCGGAGGAAACCGGCGGTTGCGTCTCCGATTCGCTGGAAATGGCACGCTTTGGCAGCCAGGCAGACGCCGCTACGCTGGTGGTGGCGGGTGTCAGGTTCATGGGTGAGACGGCAAAAATCCTCAGCATGGACAAACGGGTGCTGATGCCCACCCTGGAGGCCACCTGCTCGCTGGATCTCGGTTGTCCGATCGATGCGTTCTCAGCGTTCTGTGATGAACACCCTGACCGAACGGTGGTGGTCTATGCCAATACATCGGCCGCAGTGAAAGCACGATCCGACTGGGTGGTCACGTCGAGTATTGCCCTTGAAGTGGCTGAACATCTCATCGATAAGGGTGAGAAACTGCTGTGGGCTCCGGACAAGTATCTCGGGGGTTACATCCAGCGGGAAACCGGAGCCGACATGGTCATGTGGGATGGTTCCTGCATCGTTCATGAGGAGTTCAAGGCCAAGGGATTGCAGGACCTGATGCATGTCTATCCCGATGCGGCAGTGCTGGTCCATCCGGAGTCCCCGGAAGCGGTCATTGCACTGGCAGACGTGGTGGGTTCCACCACCCAGATCATTCGCGCCTCAAAAGAGTTGCCAAACGAGAAGTTCATCGTGGCCACAGACAAGGGCATCTTTCACAAGATGCGGGTGATGGCCCCGGACAAGATCTTCATCGAGGCTCCTACCGCCGGTAGTGGCGCGACTTGTCGTAGCTGTGCCCATTGCCCGTGGATGGGTATGAATGCGCTGGACAATCTGGAGGCCTCGCTCCGGGACGGCAGCAATGAGATTCTGGTGGACCCGGTCATTGCGGAGCGGGCCCGTCAGCCCCTTCATAGGATGGTGACGTTCTCGGAGAGCAAACAACTGAGGGTGCGACGCTGACGGTCCTGATGTCGGGTTTCTGACGGGTTACTGAAAAGTACTGGTCTGCACTCTTTCAGAGTCACGATTTCATTCAGGGTTGTTCCCCCCTCAGGGCTGTCCACAAGGCTCAGGGCTGTTTACGCGCTCAGGGCTGTTTACGCGCTCAGGGCTGTTAGACCTTGCTCTTGAGCTCCCAGATATCGGCCATTCGCTGTCTGAACTTCGCTTCTCTCTGAAAGTTCTGCTTTACGAGCGGCATCCCGTATTCAAGCTGCTTGAGCGCCTGATCATAGTTGCCATGAAGAACGAAATACTCTGCCCGCGCCCAGTGGACGCCCGGGATGTCGTTTGCCGCGCCGGCAACTTCTGCGAGGTGATACCACACGTAGTCATCATTGCTGCGCTCGCTGCTGAGGGTCACCAGCAGCCCCTGCGCCTTGACCGCCTGGCCGACGTTGGTCAGGGCCTGGGCATAGAGCATGGTCAGGGGATAGTTC
Organism: Pseudomonadota bacterium; assembly: GCA_027624035.1. Classification (GTDB taxonomy): domain Bacteria; phylum Pseudomonadota; class Gammaproteobacteria; order Pseudomonadales; family Azotimanducaceae; genus UBA7455. The sequence continues at coordinate 4,237 of JAQBUI010000062.1, forward strand.
CCGGGGCTGAGGGCGAGGGCGGTTTCCAGCAATTCAATGGCGCGGTCATATCGCTCGGCCTTCATGTGAATATCGGCCTCTGCCACCAGCAGCGGAATCCTGGTCGGGTAGGCGGCGAGCAGCGGACGCAGGACCACGGTGGCTTCATCGAAAGCCGCCATTCGGGTCAGGACCAGTGCAAGGCCATAGGCGTTGGCCTCTCGAAGCACCGGGTCTTTTGCCGTCAGGCCAGCGCGAAACACAGGTGTCAGTTCGGCGGGATTGTCTGAGGTGATGGCCCGGACCCTGGCCTTCATCATCTGGAAGTCGATAGATGTCGGGAAGGCCTTCTGGGGGTGGTTTCCGGCCTGGTTGTACGCGTCGATCACGCGGTCCGCCGCAACGGGGTGGGTGCGAAGAAAATCCGGCATGGTTTCGACGTTGTAGCGATTTGCCCGCTCCATCCGTTCGAAAGAATACGCCATCGCCCGGGGGTCCATCCCGGCCGCCGCCAGGGTGTTGATGCCTACCCGGTCTGCCTCGGCCTCACGGCCACGGCTGTACTTCAGCTGTTCTGCCTGATTGGCTCCCAGCACGCTATTCAATGCCGCCATGCCCGCGTCGCTCCCGACTGTGGTGGCGAGGATGATGCTGCCGAGAATGCCAGCCACATTGATCACGCCAGCCTCGCGGCTTGCCTCGACGCCGCGGGCAAAATGGCGCTGGGAAATGTGGGCGATTTCGTGAGCCAGAATGGCCGCGACCTCATGCTCGCTTTCGGCGTAGAAAAACAGGCCGTGATTGATGCCGATCACGCCTCCCGGGACCGCAAAGGCGTTCAGTACCGGGCTGCGTACGATCACGATGTCGATGCGACGGTCCTTGAGTTCGCTTTTGGCAACCAGCCGGTAGGTCAGATGTTCAACATACTCCTGTACAACCGGATCACTGACCGTGGGCGCCTGGGCCCGCAGGGAACGCAGGAAATTCTGGCCTATCTCCCTCTCCTGTCCAAGGGAAACAATGCCCGAGGCGGAGTCCCCCAGGGATGGCAGGTTTTGACTCGAGTTCGCCAGCACCGGCGTCCGGGTGACGAGGCAGATGAGAAAGATGATGAGCCGCATTCGAGGGAACTCTTATTCGTGGAGCTTGATGTAGGATCCTGACCAACTCAGACTCGGGCCTTCAGGCACGGTTCGCTGTTTTCCCCGGGGCACTGTAACGCTAATCAGGCTGTCTACCAAGTTTCGACAGCGAAATGGCCACGATGTTCGTCCGTCGAACGGCCAGGAATTCCGCTATAATTACCCGCAAACCAAGGAGGCGTTGTGACACAAGTCGACCAAAAACTGGATGCCTGCGGACTGACCTGTCCGATGCCGCTGCTCAAGGCCAAGCAGGCGCTCAATGGCATGGACAAGGGTCTGGTGCTTGAAGTGATCGCGACTGACCCGGGGTCAGTCCGGGATTTCGAGGTGTTCGCGAGGCAAAGCGGCCACGAACTGCTGGAGAGCTCTGCAGCTGACGGGGTTTATCGCTACCGGCTGCGCAAGGCCCAGTGAACCCCGCGGTGACAGGAGGAGCCATCCAATGTTTGAGGTAGTCAGGGGCTGGATTGACCGCCATCTGTCTGATGAGGAGGCGGTCCTGTTGATTGCGATCGTGGCCGGCTTTTTCGTCGTCATGGTCACCATGGGTGCAATCCTGGCACCGCTGCTGACGGGCATCGTGCTCGCGTACATCATGCAGGGCATCATCAAGGCGTTGCATCGCCTACAGATGCCAAACTGGGCTGCCGTGTCGCTGACGTATCTGCTGTTTCTGGGTGGCTTCGTCGGTTTTCTGGTGTTCGTGATTCCCATGATCTGGCGGCAGTTGCAGAATCTGTACAGCGAGCTGCCGAACATGGCGACCAAAGCCCGGGAGGTGCTGGATCAATTGCCCCAGCAGTTCCCGGACCTTATCTCAACCCATCAGGTAAACGCCTGGGTGGCAATGGTGAACACGGAAGCGTCCGGAATCACCCAGTGGATCGTGTCGTTCTCACTGTCCCAGTTGCCCGTTCTGGTGGGGGTGGTGGTGTATATGCTGCTCGTGCCAATCCTGGTGCTGTTCCTGCTTAAGGACAAGGACGAGATCATCGCCTGGTGTCTGCGGTTTCTGCCGGCCCGACGACCGCTAATGGACCAGGTGGGGCTGGAGATGAACCAACAGATGGCCAACTATGTGCGTGGCAAATTTGTCGAGTTTCTCATTGTCGGCATCGCAAGCTACGTCTTCTTTGCCCTGTTTGGCCTCAAGTATTCGGCCCTGTTGGCTTTTCTGGTGGGCTTGTCCGTGATCGTGCCCTACCTCGGGCTGATCGCCGTCACCATTCCTGTGTTGATCATCGCCTATCTTCAGTTCGGCTGGACCAGCAGCTTCCTGTACCTGATGCTGGGTTACGGCGTCATCCAGAGTATCGATGGGCTGGTGCTGGTACCGCTGCTGTTCTCGGAGGCCAATAATCTGCACCCGCTTGCCATCATTACCGCTGTGCTGGTGTTTGGTAGCTTGTGGGGCCTGTGGGGGGTGTTCTTCGCAATCCCCCTTGCGACCCTGGTCAAGGCCATCCTGACCGCCTGGCCATCCAACGTGGGAGAGGTCACCCAGTGAGCTGTGCCTTGTTAACCACATTCCGGGTCAGTAACATGAGCCACTTTTTTCGGGAGACAAGCCCATGATTTCCGGCAGTATCGTCGCACTGGTTACCCCAATGGACACTGAGGGCAAGATAGACTGGTCTGCTCTGGATGGCCTGATTGAATGGCACATCGAGATGGGAACCAACGCCATCGTGCCGGTCGGCACGACCGGGGAGTCCGCTACCATCCCGATGCAGGAACACTGCGAGATCGTGAAACACGTGGTGAACACTGTGGCTGGCCGGGTGCCGGTGATTGCCGGGACCGGTGCCAACGCGACCCAGGAGGCCATCGAATTGACCCGGGCAGCGAAGGACGCGGGCGCTGACGCATGCCTGCTGGTCACGCCGTATTACAACAAGCCAACCCAGGAAGGTTTGTATCTGCACTACAAGGCGATTGCAGAGGCGGTTGATCTACCCCAGGTGCTCTACAACGTGCCCGGCAGAACAGCCTGCGACATGCTGCCGGACACCGTGGCCAGACTGGCCGAGATCCCCCAGATCATCGCCATCAAGGAAGCCACCGGTGACCTTGAGCGCACTGCCAGGATCCTGGCCCTGTGCGGCGACGCGATGATCGTTGTTTCCGGGGACGATGCAACGGCCTGCGATCTGATGCTTTCCGGAGCCAGGGGAACGATCAGTGTCACGGCGAATGTCGCGCCTGCCAAAATGTCAAGGATGTGTGCTTTGGCGATTTCTGGGGATCGGGAGGCTGCCCGGGAGATCGACACCACCCTGATGGGGCTGCACAAGAACCTCTTTCTGGAGTCAAACCCGATTCCGGTCAAGTGGGCACTGTCCGAGATGGGCCGTATCGGCAGAGGGATCAGGCTGCCGCTGACGGAGCTGTCAGCGCAGTACCATGACGCCGTGCGGGATGCCATGCGGCAGGCGGGAGCCATCAACTAGGTGATGTTCTCTACTGCGCGTCTTCACAAATACTGGCTGGCAATTGCCGCCGTTTCCCTTCTGTCAGGCTGCTGGTTCAATAATAGTGAAATCAGGGAGCGGCTGGAGACCGGTTCATCGCAGCCCGTCGTGGTGCCACCGGAACTCGATTCCCCCGATTTTGTCAACGCCATGCCGATCCCGGTGGTTGAAGATCCAAGAGGTCTGGCAGAGCGTGACTACAAGATTGATCTGCCGGAACCTCTGTCCACGACATTTGGCGTTGAAAAAATCGTCATCAAGCGTCTTGGCGACCAGCGCTGGGTCTTTCTGGACATCCCGCCGCCGGCAGTGTGGCCTAATGTTCTGTCGTTCTGGGAAGCCAGTAATTTGGCCATCGAAAAAGCAGATCCTGCCACCGGGATCATTGAGTCCACCTGGCTGCCATCGGGTTCGAGTACGGGGGCGGATATTTTCCAGGACATCAAGACCGGTAGCTGGTTGTCTGGCAAGCCAACCCAGCAGCACAAATTCCGGCTTCAAATCGAGCCCGGAGTGCGGTCCGGCAGTACCGAAGTCTTTCTTGAGCATCGACAGATGTCGCTTATTGGCCCGCAGCGGATAGACAACGTGGAGTGGGTGGGGGAGTCCGATGACGACGCCCTGGAGGCAGTCATCCTCACTGATCTCGCCTATGACCTGGGCGAGACGATTGATCAGTCCCAGACCATCTCGCTGGTGGCTGCGGGGCTTTCCGAGAGCCGCACGGAGTTGGTTCCAGACCGCGAACGGCCCGTTCTGAAGTACAAGCTTGACTTCAATCGGGCCTGGGCCACGGTGGGTGCTGCACTTGAGAACGCAAGAATCACAGTGGAAGACCTGGATCGAACGGGCGCCTGGTATTATGTCTACTATAGCTCGGATCATAATCCGGAGCCCGGCTTCATGTCGCGGCTGCTCAATCGGAACAAGAAGCTTGAGCCTGGCCAGGCGAACCGCTATCTCGTACATCTTCAAGCCGATGATGAGGAGATTCACGTCACCGTGATGAAGGATCAGGATACCCTCGCTGACGCGCTGGTGGCCGAGCGTTTGCTCAAGATCATCAAGGAATACTCGACTTAGGGAACCTGGGATAGGTTACCAGGGCTCACAGAAGTGTGATGGACGCCTGGCGAACAATTGAAGAGCGCATGAAGCATATGATAAACGGGTAATGCGGATCGCCTCCCTTGGAAGCGGCAGCCGGGGCAATGGGACGCTGGTTGCCGACGGAACCTCGATGGTTCTGATTGACCTTGGGTTCTCGGTGCGGGAATCCGAAATGCGGCTTGCACGCCTTGGTGTTGAACCGACGGCCATTGATGCAATCATGGTGACGCATGAACATGCCGACCACATCGGTGGTGTGGCGGCGTTTGCCACCAGGTTCGGGATCCCGGTCCACATGAGTTCCGGTACGTATTTCTCTGGATTCGAACGCCACGACCACGAGGGATGCGGTTACGGGATTCATCGTTTCGACAGCCATCGGCCCTTCGACATAGCGGGCCTGTCCGTCACCCCGGTCCCGGTTCCCCATGACGCTCGTGAACCCTGCCAGTTCGTCATTTCCAACGGTCGGCATCGGGTTGGCGTGCTGACTGACATCGGCCATATCACGCCCCATGTGACAGATCAATATAGTTGCCTCGATGTCCTGCTGCTCGAATGCAACTATGATCCCGGCATGCTCCGTGAGGGGCCCTATCCATGGCGTCTCAAACAGCGGGTCGGCGGGATCTACGGCCATCTTGGCAATGATCAGGCCGCCGCCCTCGTTGATTCACTCGATCTCTCACAACTGCAGCATCTGGTGCTTAGCCATATCAGCGAAAAGAACAATCTGCCAGGGCTCGCCAGGTCGTGTATAGGTGGCGCGGTCGGACACTGGCATGGTGATCTGCTGGTGGCAGACCAGGACCTCGGGTTTGACTGGATTGAACTGAAGCAGCCTTGATCGTGCCCGCACGGGTGCGCCGTAGTCGTGCAAGCCGGTTCCCCGACTGCACAACATGGAACAGTACGTCCACGACAGCCATGAGCGCGCCTTTCTCCGGCACGCCGTAGTCGTGCAAGCACGTTTCCCGGACTGCACGCCATAGAACAGTACTTCCAGGATACTTCCATGACAGCCATGAGCGTTCCCATCTCCGGCACGCGTTGTCACGTCAATCTGCAAGGATTCAAGCTCAATCTCTGCGGGACTAAAAGTGGTTGACGAGCCTGTATATCTGTACAATACTGTACGTTAATACAGCTAATCTGGATTGGCTGAAATCAAATCAGAGAGGGTACCGTCATGAAGATCAGGCATATACGTTCGCAGAACATCTGGCTACTCAGTCGCGGCAACAGAATCCTCTATCGGGGCCGTCGAAATCCATGGCGCTCGCCGCACATCGTGGCGATGGCTCTTCACCGGGAGGGCCTGCAGCCCGCAGCCTGATCTGGTAGGCTACGCTTCTTTGACTGGACAGCCGTGAGGGCAACTTGGCAAGTGAGGATCTGGCAGGCAGGGTAGACGAACAGCGACGTTCCACGGGCGATTTCCTGTGAGTGCGTCGGCCCATGTGGTGGACGTCAGCCCGGAGAACTTTCAGACGGAAGTCGTGGAGAAATCCAGGGACAAGCCGGTCTTGCTTGAATTCTATGCTGATGCGGCAGAACCGAGCCGACAGCAGGCCCCGGTGCTGCGACAACTCGCAGAGGAGTATGGTGGCAAGTTTCTGCTGGCCAGGATCGACATTCGGGCCAATCAGCAGATCGTGCAGCAACTCGGCGTACGGACACTGCCGACCATCAAGGTGATCTTTCAGGGCCAGATGGTTCAGGACCTTGAGGGGATGCAGCAGCCCGAGACTCTGCGAACCTTGCTGGACGAACTGACCATGAGCCCCATGGAGCGGGTTCGGGTTGAACTGGATCAATTGCTTGAAGCGGGCCAGCGAACTCAGGCCATCGGAATGCTGCAGCAGGTCATTGCCGGGGAACCAAAGAACAATGCCCTGAAAGCAGAATTGTGCGACCTGCTGATTCAGGAGGGCAGGAGTGACGAGGCGAAACAGATCCTGGCTGCACTCCCGCCCGAAACCGAGGGAATCGGCAAGCCCCGGAACCGTCTTGAGTTCATCGACCTCGCGGCGGACCTGCCCTCGTTGGGCGAACTGGCCGCGAGGCTGGAGCGGGTTCCGGATGAATTGGAAACCCGTTTCAATCTCTCGATCCGGCTGGTCGTGGACGATCAGGTTGAAGCGGCGCTGGAGCACCTCCTGACGATCATGAAGAAGGATCGTGACTGGGAAGAGCAGAAGGCGCGGATCACGATGATCAAGATCTTTGACCTGCTGGGCAAGGGTAACGAACTCGCAACTCGCTACCGGCGAAGCATGTTCGCATTTCTACATTGATCATATCCTGATCCCGAATTGATTCTGCAGGGTCTGTGTTCCCCTTTTGATCCGATCCGGTATCGCGTGTGTTTTGCTGCCGCAGACTCAGCTCCGATATCTTCGATTATCCGGTGGGCGGCAGAACCCGAGTAGTTGCCAGAACAGCCTTGAGCGTACCCGTACTCGCATGCGTAAGTCGTGCAGGCAAGTTTCCCGGACTGCACGCCACAGGACAGTACGTCCATGACAGCCTTGAGCGTACCCGTACTGGCACGCGTAAGTCGTGCAAGCAAGTTCCCCGGACTGACGCCACAGAACAGTACTTCGACGACAGCCTGGAGCGAGCCGGTACTGGCACGCCGTAATCGTGCAAGACCTGAAATGCACGCCACAGAACCGTACTGCCATGAAAGCAAGGATACCCTCGATAAGCTCCAGGTCGATCCCCTGGTTCTTTTCACCAGGATAAGTGACGCGGCGCTGTATAAAAGTACAGCACAAGTGTTAGAATCCGGGGTCAGTTCTTGAATTTCGGACGCATATTGTGGTCTACGATCTCATTCTTGTCGGGGCAGCGGGCCTGCTCATCGGGCTCGAGGCCGGGCTGATCGCATCCCGGTACCATCATCGACGGGCCGCTCTGGTGGCCAGCAGTGGCTATCAGGCAGAACTGGCCGTACTGGAGTCCAGGCTTGCCGAGCGTGCCGCCGAGTCAGACCGACGCAATCATCTGGTGGATGAGCTCAGTGAGCGTCTGGCGGTGCGGGAACGGGAAGTTGGCCAGTTGCGGGTAGAGGAAGCCGGTCTGATCAGCGTGCGGGATGAACAACGGGCCCGCTATGACGAACTGCAATCAAGACATGATGCCATGCGGCGCGAGTGTGAGGCGTTGCGGGTTGAAAATGTGTCCGGTCGTGAGCAGCTCATGGCGCTGCGAACCACGCTCGACGAGCAGGCAAAACAGGCTGAGGAAAAACTGGCGCTGCTGGACCGCGCAAGAGAATCCATGAATGACGCCTTCAAGGCGACTGCCAATGATATTTTCGAGGCCCGGCAGCAGGCATTCAAGGCGGAGAGCAGTGAACAGCTTACTGGCTTGTTGGACCCGCTCAGCCGCCGCATCAGTGAGTTTGAGAAACGGGTTGCCGACAGCTACAGCCAGGAGAGCAAGGAACGTTTCTCCCTGATCAAAGAGGTCAGGAGTCTGCAGGAACTCAACGATCGAATCAGCCGCGACGCCATCAATCTGACCAACGCGCTCAAGGGCGAGAACAAAACCCAGGGAAGCTGGGGCGAAGTCGTCCTGGAACGGGTGCTTGAACGCTCCGGTTTGACCCGGGGCAGGGAATACGAGGTGCAGGTCAATCTGCGCAATGCCGAGGGTCGCAAGCGCCAGCCGGATGTTGTGGTCCATCTGCCGGAGGCCAAGGATGTCGTCATCGACTCGAAGGTGTCGTTGACAGCGTATGAACGCTACAGCTCGACTGATGACGAAGCCGAGCAGGCCAGGGCGATCAAGCTGCATGTTGCCTCGCTCCGCCGCCATCTCAAAATGCTGTCCGCAAAGGACTATCATCAGTTGGACGGAGTCAAAAGCCTGGACTTTGTGCTGCTGTTTATCCCCATCGAGGCCGCCTTTGCGGTGGCCGTCCAGCATGATCCCGGGCTCTTTTCAGATGGCTTCGATCAGAACATCGTCATCGTGAGCCCATCTACCCTGCTCGCCACATTGCGAACCATTCAGAATATCTGGCGCTATGAGGATCAGAACCGGAACGCCCAGGAAATCGCAGAACGGGCGGGCGCCTTGTATGACAAATTCGTCAACTTTGTCGGTGACCTGGAGACCATCGGTACGCGGATTGATGCGGTGGCATCGTCGTATGCGGATGCTCATAATAAGCTGATCTCGGGGCGGGGCTCTTTGGTTCGGCGTGCCGAGAGCATGCGCGAACTGGGGGCGCGGACCAGCAAGACTCTGCCGCGAAATCTGGTGGAGATGCCGCGAGAAATGCCGCGCAGGGAACCGTCCATCCGTTCGGTGCCGGCGGAGAAACAGTGAGCCCCGCGGGTTATTCACAATTCCCGGTAGTCCTCCTATAGGGCCATTTACGTAATCTTTATCATGTGTTGGCTGATGAAGGTTTCTTAACATATTGTTGTTAAAGCATAATTTGTGCAGATGATCGCCCCTTGGTGCCCTGTACCGGACGCTCGCCTGAATGATCCGGTGTGTCCACAAAAAGTTACCCCCATAGTTATCCACAGGTTATGACGGCATAATGCGGGGTTTGCTGGCCGGAGATCCCGCCAATGGCAGAGAAGCCTGATGACACAGGGCCCGTGGGCCCATCGAACAATGCCGATGCCTATTGGAGGGCGAATCTGCTGCTGGTGGCCTGCCTGCTCATGGTGTGGTTCATCGTGTCCTTTGTGTGTGGGATTCTGGCGGTTGATTACCTCAACCAGTTTCGACTGTTTGGTTTCAAACTGGGGTTCTGGTTTTCCCAGCAAGGCTCCATCTATCTCTTTGTCCTGCTGATTTTCATCTATGTGTGGCAGATGAACCGGCTAGACAAGCGTTTCGGCGTGGACGAGGAAGAATAGATGAGTGCCCAGTTGTTGACCTACCTGTTCGTCGGCTTGTCCTTTGGTCTGTACATCGGCATTGCCATCTGGAGTCGTTCGACCACCACCAATGACTTCTATGTGGCGGGAAGCCACGTGCACCCACTCGCCAATGGCGCCGCCACTGCGGCCGACTGGATGTCGGCCGCGTCGTTCCTGTCCATGGCGGGAATCATTGCCTTTGAGGGGGCTGATGGTGCCCGGTATCTGATGGGTTGGACGGGCGGCTATGTGCTGCTGGCATTGCTGCTGGCACCCTATCTTCGAAAATTCTCCAAGTTTACGGTCCCGGACTTCGTGGGTGACCGGTACTACTCACAGACCGCCCGGCTGGTTGCTGTGGTGTGCGTGATCTTCATATCCTTCACCTATGTCGCCGGACAGATGCGCGGCGTCGGCATTGTCTTTTCCCGCTTCCTGGAGGTCGACATCAACACTGGCGTATTGGTAGGCATGGCGATCGTGTTCTTCTATGCCGTGCTCGGTGGCATGAAGGGCATTACCTATACCCAGGTGGCGCAGTACTGTGTTCTGATCTTTGCCTACCTGGTGCCGGCAATCTTCATTTCGTTGACCCTGACCGGCAATCCCCTGCCCATGCTCGGTTTTGGCAGCACGATGAATGACGGTTCCGGTGTCTATCTGTTGGACCGGCTGGACGGCCTGAATGCAGAGCTCGGAATGTCCGCGTTTACTGATGGCAACAAGTCAACGGTCGACATGTTCTTCATCACCGCGGCGCTGATGGCCGGCACGGCGGGTCTGCCCCATGTGATCGTCCGGTTCTTCACGGTGCCGAAAGTGCGGGACGCACGCATCTCCGCTGGATATGCCCTGGTCTTCATCGCGCTGCTGTATACCACCGCGCCGGCGGTGGCCGCCTTCGCCAGGGTCAACATCATCAACAACGTTAACGACATGAGCTATGAACAGGCCCCCGGGTGGTTTACCAAGTGGGAAGCGTCCGGCCTCATTGCCTGGCTTGACAAGAACGGGGACGGGCGGGTTCAGTATCGTGGCGGCAATGCCCTTGACCCCGCAACCCCCGAGTTTGCAACCGGCCTGGGCCAGTCGGGCGAGCGGTTGCTGAGCAATGAGGCGTCCGGAAACGACAATGAGTTGTACATCGACCGTGACATTATTGTCCTCGCCCATCCGGAGATCGCCCGATTGCCCAACTGGGTCATCGCGCTCGTCGCAGCAGGTGGCCTGGCGGCGGCGCTGTCGACAGCGGCGGGCCTGCTGCTGGTGATGTCCACCAGCATCTCTCATGATCTGATGAAGAAATGCCTCATGCCAAACATCAGCGAACGTCAGGAACTGCTGTTCGCCCGTATTGCGGCGGCGGTCGCGGTGTCGGTGGCGGGGCTGCTTGGCATCTATCCGCCGGGCTTTGTTGCCCAGGTGGTGGCCTTTGCCTTTGGTCTTGCTGCGGCCAGCTTTTTTCCGGTGATACTGCTGGGGATCTTCTCGACGCGCATGAACAAGGAGGCCGCGATTGCCGGTATGGTAACGGGGCTTACCTTCACATTCAGCTATATTGTGTACTTCAAGTTCATCAGCCCAGAGACCAACCACGCCGGTCATTGGTTGTTTGGCATTTCACCCGAAGGCATCGGCACCCTCGGGATGTTGCTCAACTTCGTGGTGGCCCTTGTAGTGATGCGGGTGACGCCACCACCCCCCCGGGAAGTTCAGGAACTGGTACAGCGAATACGCGTACCCCGGGCGACCATGTAGGCAGTTCATCGGTTTTGCGGTATCGTCCTTTCCATGGAACCCTCCGCCAACTTGTCCGCCGGGTCGTCAAACCAGTCCGCTGAACAACTGCTCGCCCGGTATCGGGACGACGCAACGCCCAGGATCAAGTTGGGTGTGACGGATATCGATGGTGTCATTCGCGGCAAATACATCAGCATGGACAAGTTTGCCAGTATTGCGACGGACGCCGCCGGCTTTTGCGACTGTGTACTCGGCTGGGATGTGGAGGACCAACTCTACGACAACGGCACCACCACCGGATGGCACACCGCTTTCCCGGACGCGTTGTTTCGGATCGACCTCGGTACGGAACGTCACCTGGCCGATGAGAGAGCGATTCCGTATTTTATCGGGGAATTCGTCACCGCGGACCGGACGTCGCTGCACCCGATCTGCCCGCGCAGCCGACTGAAGCGGGTTCTGGCCATGGCAGAGGAGATGGGCTTTGGCGCCCGTATGGCCTTCGAGTATGAATTCTTCATCTTTAATGAGACTTCCCGGACCGTTCGGGAAAAAAACTATCGGAATCTGACGCCCCTGTCAGAAGGAAATTTTGGCTACTCTGTCCTGCGTACGATGACGCTGTCGTCGCTGTTCAACGATTTCATGGACTATTGTCAGGTACATGGTTTTCCCCTGGAGGGCCTGCACTGCGAAACCGGTCCCGGTGTCTGGGAGGCAGCTCTGGCGGTCGATGGCGGACTCGTGGCGGCGGACAGGGCGGCGCTGTTCAAGACGTTCGCCAAGGCCTTTTTTTCCCGACGTGAGCTGATCGCGACGTTCATGGCGAAATGGTCCATGGACTATCCCGGACAGAGTGGCCACTGCCATCAGTCGCTGACAGACCTCGATACGGGGCAGCCACTATTCTTTGACGCCGCCGCACCGGCTGCCATGAGCGAAACCATGCGGCACTATCTGGGAGGACTGCAGCGATACCTCAAACCCTTGCTCGCGATTACTTCTCCGACCATCAACAGCTACACCCGACTTGTGAAGGGCGCCTGGGCGCCTACGGCAGCGACCTGGGGCTACGAGAATCGCACGACCGCCTTAAGAGTGATTCGTGGCTCGGCCAGGGCCCAGCGGATTGAGTTTCGGGTCGGGTCCGCTGATGCCAATCCGTATCTCGTGGCGGCAGCGAATCTGGGGGCGGGACTGCTGGGGATTCGGGAGCGGATTGAACCTACCGAACCCACCAAGGGCAATGCCTATGAACAACAGAATAGCCTGCCCGAAGCGCTGCAGCTTCCCGGCAATTTACGGGATGCCAATGGCTGCCTGGCGGCGAGCGATGCCGCAAAGGAAATATTCGGCGAAGCGTTCGTCTCGCACTTCGTTGCCACCCGGGACTGGGAGGTCCGTGAGTACGAGCGCCATGTGAACGACTGGCAACTGCAGCGTTACTTCGAGATCATCTAGGCGATGCGAATCGGAATCCTTCAGGCAGACTCGGTACTGCCACAGTTTCAGGACATCCATGGCGACTACCCGGCGATGTTTGTAAGGCTCCTGTCCGAGCCAGCCGGAGACGTAACGTTCTGCCATTACGACGTGACGCGGTGTGAGTATCCATCGAAGATGGGTGACTGTGATGGTTATCTGATTACGGGGAGTCGACGCAGCGTCTATGATGACGAGCCCTGGATCAGCGCCCTGGGTGCATTCGTGGTTCGACTCCACGAGGCCGAGGTGCCGACGATCGGAATCTGTTTTGGCCACCAGCTGATTGCCCATGTCCTGGGCGGTAAGACGGCCCGCGCCGACGTCGGCTGGGGCGTCGGCATACATCGATGCCTGGTCTATGAGCAGCGTGAATTTATGTTGCCAGGTGCCGCGACGGTGGGGCTGATCGTCAGCCATCAGGATCAGGTCAAGACGCTCCCCGAGGGATCGAGGCTGCTGGCCGGCAGTGATTTCTGTCCCATTGCAATGTTCGAGTTTGGCAGCATGCTGGGAATACAGGGGCATCCGGAGTTTGATCGGCGATACTCCAGGGACCTGATGGACATGCGCCAGGAGACTCTCGGCCCGGACAAGTACAGGGCCGGCGTAGCCTCCCTGATGGATTCGCCGGACTCCGATCTGCTGGGTCGCTGGATGGTGCAGTTTATCAAGGCTCAACTTCAGGCGGACGGTCCGGCAAACGCGGTGAACCAATGAGGACACGCAGGTAGAAATATGGTGCAGCACAGACAGGGAGATAGCATGAACGAGACAGGATGGCCGCCCATCGAGGCGGATGACGAGACCTTGAAAGCCGCACTGGCTGAAGCCAGCATTCCTGCCCTGATGGCAGCGCTGGTACACATTACCGGTGACCGGTCCATCGTCGAGGGTGAGATCAGGCCCCAGCCGAATGTCCTGGCGGACGCCCAGGCTGGCATCACACCGGCGCAGCAGGAGGAGGCCCGGCGGCTGGCGTTCGACCAAATCGTTCAGTTCAGAGACAGCGGCAGTCGGCTGCCGTCAGGTCCGGACGAGGCGACGATTCAGTCAATGATCAACTTCATGACCGGCCTTGAACTGGATTCGGATTATGTCGGGTTTCTGCGCTCTGAACTGGCACTCGATGGTGAGGGTGCCTTTGTGCTGCCGGATTTTTCCGATGTGGCGCCGGACCGTCTGGCAGACTTCTCGGTACTGGTGATCGGCGCTGGAATGTCCGGCATTCTGGCGGCCATCCAGCTAAAAAAGGCTGGCATTGCCTTCACGGTGGTGGAGAAGAACGCTGAAGTGGGCGGCACCTGGTACGAGAACACCTATCCCGGCTGTCGAGTGGACAGTCCCAACCACACCTATTCGTATTCGTTCGCACCCCGTGACTGGCCCCAGTACTTTTCGTCACAGCCAGTGCTGCTTGACTACTTCAAGTCGGTAGTGAGCGAATTCGGAATTCGCGATCAGATCGAGTTCAATACAGAGGTCATTGAGGCCACGTATGATGAACAGCAGGGCAAGTGGCACATCACCGTTCAGGCTGATGGCAAGCAGCGGACCCTGTCTGCCAATGCGGTAATCTCTGCGGTTGGCCAGTTGAATCGTCCCCGCCTGCCGGATATAGAGGGACGGGACACGTTTGCGGGCCCGTCGTTTCATTCCGGCCACTGGGAGCATGAACACGATCTGACCGACAAGAAGATCATTGTCATCGGGACCGGAGCCAGCGCGTTTCAGTTCGTGCCGGTCATTGCCGAGGTGGCTCGCGATATCACGGTGTTCCAGCGAACCCCGCCCTGGGTAGCACAGCGTCCGGAATATCATGACGCCATTCCCGAGGGAAAACACTGGCTGCTCAATCACCTGCCTTACTATTCAGCCTGGTATCGCTTCTTCACCTTCTGGCGCACCTCAGAGGGCATGCTGCCAGCAGCGAAAAGGGACCGTGCCTGGAATGAACCGGGTTCGGTCAGCCGTGAGAATCAGGTGGTCAGGGACATGCTGACCGCAGGCGCAAAGGCCGTGATTGGTGAAGACGAGGCCCTGCTGGAGCTTGTCATTCCGGACTACCCGCCTGCCGGAAAACGGATGCTGATTGACAATGGCACCTGGTATCGCACGCTAAGGGGCCCCGGCGTGAAAATCGTGGCTGACCCGGTCGCCCGGATCACGCCGACTGGCGTGGTTACCGCTAACGGTGACAGGTACGATGCGGATGTTTTGATCTACGGCACGGGCTTCCAGGCCAGCAACTTCCTGGCGCCGATGCGTATCGTCGGCCGCAGCGGAATCGAGATCCACGAACACTGGCGCAACGACCCCCGGGCCTACATGGGGATGACCATCCCCAACTATCCGAACTTCTTTTGCCTGTATGGCCCGAACACCAATCTCGTCGTCAACGGCAGTATCATCTTCTTCTCCGAGTGCGAAATGCGCTACATCATGGGTTGTCTGAAGACGCTATTGGCCGGTGGCCACAAGGCCATGGAGCCTCGTCAGGAGGTCCATGACGCCTACAATGAGAGGATTGATGCAGGCAATCTGGAACGTGCCTGGGGTTCCGAGGACGTCAATAGCTGGTACAAGAACGAGGACGGTCGCGTGACCCAGAACTGGCCATTCTCCCTGCGAGAATTCTGGGACCAGACCAGAGCCCCAAACCCCCAGGACTTCGAATTCTCCTAAATCAGGGTCAGAGTCGAATTTACAAAAAACTTACATCCAGTTGATCGCAAGTCTCTGTGGTACTCGAAGAAATGTAAATTCGACTCCGACCCTATTTAACTCAATCAGGGTCAGGGTCGAATTTACAAGACACTTACATCCCGGTCGTGTGCTGTTCAAGGTCGTTAACCTGGCTGATGAAATGTAAATTCGACTCTGACCCTAATTTTAGAGCCAGGCTGCGCCTCGGACTCCGCTGGAATCGCCGTGCTGCGCCTGCAGCACCCGGGTGTTGATCTGATCGGAAAAGACGTAACGTGGCAGGTGATCAGGCAGGGTCTCGTAAATTGTCTGCACATTGGACATTCCGCCACCGAGAACGATGATCGCCGGGTCCAGGATGTTGATAACGGTGGCCAGTGCCAGCGCCAGAAGGTCCAGGTATTGCGCCATCACGGCGGAGGCGGTGGAGTCACCTGCAGCGACCAGTGAAGCGATGTCTGCTGCCATGCGAGACTGACCGGACATCTCACGATAGCTCCGCTCGAAGCCAGGACCAGAGAGCCACGTTTCTACGCAATCTATGCGCCCGCAATAGCAGGCTCGTCCGGGCTCGATATCCGTCGGATTTCTTGAAACATGCAGGGCCAGGGGATTGTGACCCCACTCCCCGCAGATCGCGCTGACGCCGCTCAGAAGCTTACCATCGATGCAGATTCCACCCCCGACGCCGGTGCCCAGAATCACTCCGAACACTGTTCCACCGCCTGCGGCGGAGCCGTCGCTCGCCTCAGACAGTGTGAAACAGTCAGCATCATTGGCAATCCGCACTTCCCGACCGAGATAGCTGGCCAGGTCTTCCCGTAGAGCACGACCGTTCAGGCAGGTGCTGTTGCAGTTCTTCATCAGGCCGGTCATAAGGGAGATGGCACCCGGTGTGCCGATACCAACAGGCGTATCATCAGGTGCCTCGAGTGCCAGAACCAGTTCACCGAGCACTCGAATGACGCCCGGGTAGTCATCCTTTGGAGTAGGCACACGTATCCGCCGGGTAATCTCTCCTCCCGGCGCCAGAACGATCCCCTCGATCTTTGTTCCACCGAGGTCAATGCCGATGCGTGACTGATCTGACAAGCGTGTTACCTCGGTTATTCAGGAGCAGACTTCGCCAGGGAACCTCTGATCAGGGTCCTGTTCGGCGATGGCTGCGTTGGATTCGTGGTCGAAATCTCAGGCACAGATCTTCTGCGGGCGACACCGCCTTGCCTTACCAGAGAGTTCATCGGATCAGAGCTTCCTCAGCGTGTTGTCGATCCAGGCCGATTCTGCCAGGCATTGGTACCCTCTGAACGGCTGTCCCGAAAAGCGTATTTGGATTGAGAGGTAAGGATGTCGCAGGCGGGCGCTTGTTACAACCACCTTGATGGACCTGCTGTCATTGGAACTACCGTCGTTGGAACAGCTGTCGTTGGACCCGCTGTTGTCGGCCCGCAGGCATTGAATCGATTGGCCCTTTGTCGGGCCGGTTGTTGTTGTCGTCGCGACTGCTTTAGGAGCGACGGCGGTTTACAACAGGGCTACCCGATCAGCTGAGCCTGGCCAGATTATCTAAACGTCTTTTTGATCAAAATCGGTTACGAATCGATGTCTTCGAATATGAAATATGCCAGCCCGTAGGCGATCAGTGTGGCTTCAGGCGAGATTACGAGCGCCATCAGGGCGACGACTCTAACGACCAGCCTGGGGAAACCAAGCCAGTAGGCGAGGCCACTACAGACCCCTCCGATCTTGCGGTTGGCCAAATCGAGGCCAAGCTCCCGATCCTTCAGGTCGTCCATGTAGTCACTCATTGTCGAACCTCCCTGCGGTTGGTGATCCGTTGTTTCAGGCTCGCCAGATCGTCAGCAATGGCTTGTTCACGGGCGAGCGCATCGATCTCACTGGCAAGGGCCCTGCCGGGCACAGGATGCGCGCCTGGACCCTGGCCCCCGTCCTGACCCGCCAGAACATCGAGCTGATGTTCGTAGGCCTCAAACCGGGCAAGCACTTCTTCATGGCCGATGTGATGTAACTGGCGCTTGACTCGAATTCTTGTGCTCGCGGTATTCCTTCGAAGTACGAGCCCCTTTCGCCTCGCCTGGGCGGCCTTCAGTTTTTCTGACAATTGATTTGTGTCGGATTGGAGTCGGGCCAGGGATTCATCGATCTGGCGCCGTTGCTCGCAAAGGATCGAAGCCCGCTCTTTATGTTTTGAGCTCTCGATCAGCGCACCTCGCGCCAGGTCGTCCCGCCCTCTGCTGACTGCAAGTTCCGCTTTTTCTGCCCACCATCCACATTGCGCCATGTGATAGTTTGCCTGTTCTGTGAGCTGCTGGCTCTCAGCAATGTGTCTGGCCGACGCCGAGCGCAGGTGACAGAGCGTTTCTTCCATCTCCCGAATCATGTGTCGGATCATTTTGGCCGGGTCCTCTGCCTCATCAAGGACGCTGCTGATGTTGGCGTGGACGATATTCGTCATGCGATTGAATACATTCATGTTGATCTCTCAATGAAGACAAGTGTGATGTGCATGGCTATTTCCTTGAACGATCGCGAGTGGGTGGCACGCTGAACACTGTGGTCCCAGCTCCGCTAGATCGATTTGATGTCGCTGAAGCGCTGTGAATCAGTTGGCGCCCGGACCTCTGCCCCATAGGTGGTGACAGCGCGAGTATCGTCGTAGCTTCCCTGCGCGCCACTGCGGGCCTGCGTTATTGCCTCGGAACTGGAATTGACGTTCGAATTGAAGTGGGCATAGAGGCCGAATCCAGAAACCAGCAGCAGGAGCAGGACCGCAGTGACCGGGTTGCTTGAAGGATAGAATCTCCTGGTGTGGTTCGTTGTGTGCTGGTTCATTTCTGGGTCCGACCTTTTTGTGTTGTTGACGATTGAAAAACAGAATCCATGCCAACTCTTTCCGGGATCATATAAGATATTGAAAGATCTATAGAAAATGACCATCTAGAACGAGATGAGACAGTTCTGGGCCTGGCTCAGTTGGTGATTTTCACCAAATGTCGGGCAAATCCTCTGTGCCGATACGACCGCATAGGCGGGTGCACGTCTGGCCATCGCACCCAGAGGCGTGACCTGAAAGTCCGGTCGGAAGGTCCCGTCCAGGGCAGACTGGCTTCTGCCGCCAGACGGATGTGCCAGTGATTTTTCGTTTGCCCGACAGGTCTCTTCATGGAAATTCGCTGATACGATGTGCCAGGTAGGCACTTTCTTGCACGACCTTGCACGACCTTGCACGACCTTGCACGACTTCGGCGAGCCTGGCACGGGCACGCTCAGGGCTACTAAATAACCAGAGCATCTATGACAGGCGAGAACATGTACGAATCACATCGTCAACACTTCGCGGAGAATGGCTTCGTGAATCTCGGGAAGGTGTTGAGTGACAGCGAAGTCGAGTTTTTCCTGGCGCATCTTGACCAGGATCGTGCCAGATACCCCTATTTCTGGCATCACTATGGTTATCATCAGGAAGCCAATTACGATGCGCTGATCACATCCCCGGTCTTCGATGACCTGATCAGGCACCGGCGAATATTGCCGGAGGTGGAATCCCTGATGGGAGGACCGGTTTGCTTCGGCGAAATCGGTTTACGCCAGATGCATCCGTATGACGGTGAGGATCATCGCCAGTGGCACCGCGACAAAGCCCACCGGCCCGACCATCCACTGCGGATGGACTACATGCAGTTGATGGTCTATCTCACCGACGTCGATGCCAACACGCACTGCCTGTCGCTTTCACCGGAATCGCTCAGTGAGCCGGTGCTTCGGGACCCTTCAGAGCAACTGGCCCGTGGTGGCTGTGTGGACCTGCACGGACCTGCCGGCACCTGTGCGCTGTTCAACGTCGCCTTGCTGCATACCGCGACGACCAGGCCCACAAGCACCATTCGCAAGACCGTGCAGATCTACTATGGACACCGTGATCGACCGGCGTTGGCGAATGACTCTGCCATTCCGGCAACGTTCTGGCGGGATCATCCGGATGCTGAAACCCGGGCATTCTACGGTGTGCTGAACGAGCGGACCAGGATCTACATGAATGCGTTCGGGTCTCTGCGCACGTCTGACTGATCACGACCTTTTGTCCAATCGCATTGACCGGGTTCGAGACCTCGCGCCTACTTCGCATAGGCCAGTATGGCCATGTAATGGCAACCGGTGCCGCCCATCACAAAGAGATGCCAGATCAGATGTCCGAAACGGACCCGGTGGTCTGTCGAATAGAAAAATACCCCGATGGTATAAGACAGTCCGCCAGCCACAAGCCAGCTGAGGGCAGCCACGGAGGAGTTCAGATACAGTGGTTCAATGACGACCAGTACCAGCCATCCCATCAGCAGATACAGCCCGGTTGAAATCCCCGGCCGTGAGAGCCGGGCGAAGACTTTCAGGGTCACCCCCATCACGGTGAGGCACCATATGATCGTTAGTAAGCCCCAGCCCAGGGGGCCCTGGAGTACGCCGAGCGTAACAGGTGTGTATGTCCCGGCAATCAGCAGGAAGATCGCCGCATGGTCGATGACCTTGAATGTGGCCTTGGCTCTGCCTTCGGCGAGCCAGTGGTAACAGGTGGATGACAGGTACATCAGGGCCATGCTGACCATGAAGACGACCGCGCCCGCCACCTGAATGTTACTACCGGTCTGGCCGACGCGAATGACCATCAGTGGGGAGGCGGCCAGCGCGGCAAGCAGAGCGACAAAGTGGATCGCACTGTTGAAGCGTTCTTCGGCGCGAGATCGCCGGGGCCCAACCTGTTCAATCGGTCGCTCTGTGATCGGTGGTATCGTGACTCGCGGCATCGTGAACTGGTATCAGATCAACCGTCGTTCAACGGTTCAGGGGCCACCCGGGCCCGGGATATTGGGCAGTATGGCACACTCTTTCAAGATTCTTTTCAAGTTCGGCTCGGCGACCGTGCCCACAAATCATACAAACGAAGGTGTTTGTTCAACCAATCATTGTCGCCGAAGGGGGATATAGAGATGGGTTTACGCGTTAAGCGCAGGGTTCTATTGGGACTTTCCATGCCATTTTGTCTGGCATTGACTATGGGGAGTACCAGTCTCGTTGCAGCGAGCGAAGACGATGAAGTCATTGAAGAGGTCATCGTCACCGGGTCATTCATTCGAAGGGATAATTTTGATGTTCCTTCACCGATGGATGTCATGACTGAACTGGACATGGAACTGGCGGGCACTTCAGACCTCGGTGACCTGTTCTTTGACCAGACCTATCAGTTCGGCGTCGCGGCCAATGCTGCACCGTTCGATGGCACGACGCCGCAGGCGGACGATCAGCGCTTCAACCAGGGCCAGGAAGTTTCGGCAAACCTGCGTGGCCTGGGCACCCGCGCGACCATGACCATGATTGACGGTCACCGCCTGCCGGGCGATGCCAGCCCCGATGGCCGGCGAACCGGTGTAGACGTGAATGCCACCTATCCCAGTATTGCAGTGGCCCGGGTGGAAACCATTCTGGACGGGGCCTCTGCACTGTATGGTGCAGAAGCCGTTGCCGGTGTCATTAATCTGATTCCCAAGAAGAACTTTGAAGGGTTGCAGGTCAGCTATGACTTCTCTCAGGCCATGGAGGACGGCGTACCCACCCATAATATTCAGGCGCTTGCCGGCGTTCAGGGTGACCGGGGCGGCGCGATCTTCGCGATTGAACTGCGCAATCAGGACCGGATGGAACTCACCAGAAGGCCGGAATATATCCTCACTTCTGCCGACCCGTGGGTAGGTAATAGTTGGACGCCTTTTTGGAATGACGCCAACGGCGACTATGGCAACCCCACCCACTACTTCATCCCGAGCCGGGACGAGATGGGTAATCTGGTGCCAACCGTTGATACGACCAACCCGTTGGGGCATCGCGCCACCGGCGCCGTTGAATCCATTCAGCGAATCGACCCCGGCTGCGGTCATCCGTTTGCCAATGGCCACGACCGTCTGCCCAATCCGGATGGGTCAGCTGGCGGACCCCGGGCCTATCTGAATTTCGGGACCACCGCACCATTCTGGCAGACCTCAACCAACCCCAATACCGGCGGCACGCTCAACCGGTTTGACTGGGGCCTGACCGGCACCAGCGATTTTCAGAAGCCCGCCAATAATCTGAACGGGTTTGTGGACCCTTTTGCTTCTGCGGAGCAGCGCAGTCGGCTTACTGCGACAGCGTGCCGCATGATCTCGTCCGATATTCAGGACATGCAGGCAGAAGCTGAAACCAACAAGGCATTCAGCTACTTCGAGTATGAATTGAATGACTGGATCGAGATTCGCGGTGAGTTGCTGGTGGCAACGAACGACTACAACACTCGCAACTTTGGCGGTCAGTTCGACGAGGTCAATACTACCAGTCTCCAGGGGGCGCGGGTGCCTATGGTCATTGGTGATAATCCGGGGAACCCGTTCCGCGCCTATGCTGACGGGGGCGTCGGATTCGGCGGTTTCCAGGGAACGCGCAACGACTTCCTGGACTGGGACGATCAGAACGGCAATGGCCTGTATGAGTACCTGGTAGAGCCTGGAGAGTGGTTGCTGTATGCCCAGGACACCAATGGTAATGGCTTTTATGAACGGGACTTCAACGGTGATGGTGTTGCTGATGTCGGCGCTGAAAAAGACCCTGGTGCAGAGGTCGTCACGCTTGGTATGGATGACACCAATGGTAACGGCATACCGGACCGGTTTGATCCTGACGCTGCCAACAACGTGCGTCTCTACGAGGACGTTCGTGCTACCAACAACCTCGGTATATTCCCCAAGCACCCTCGTAACAACAACATCGAATGGGTACGCAAGGATGGTGGGTTTGCGCACACGGTGCGTCGCACCATCCGCAACAATTCACGCTACAGGGTAGGTGCGACGGTCGAGATCCCCAATACCGAGTGGATTGCGGACGTGGACTACATCTGGTCACGCAGCGAGCGCACCACCAACAACAGTGGTGCCAATGCCAACGGGACCTCTGAGGTGATTCTGACGGCCTACGTCGATGCCCTTCGGTGCGAAGGCGGGCCGGCAGGGGACGCCTGCTACAACCCATTCAGCACCCAGTACCTGATGACCAACGAGGCCGGTCAGGTAACCGGTGACATCGATACCCCATTCCCCGACGCCAACGATCCCGGTTTCAGGCCGGCCAATGCGCCAGAGGTCAATACCGAATTCGAAAACCGGATTGCCGGCATTGTCGAACCCCATACGGAACAGGTGCTGACCCAGCGGTTGGTTGACCTGACCTTTTCCAATGGCAACCTTTATAACCTGCCCTGGAATGACCAGCCTGTCGGCATCGCGGTGGGACTACACTGGCGAACCGAGGAAGAAGAATTCAGGCCGACCGTCATCTCCCAGGCGCTGATTGGTGGCGCCAGTGGCGGGCTGTTCAGTGCCAGCAGCCCGGGCCGCCGTGAGAGTGATCAGACTACACAGTCGTTCTTTGTTGAGTTCTCGCTGCCGCTGCTGGACCACGATCGGTGGGGGCAGATGGAGATGCAGCTTGCAGGACGGCATGCGGAGATCACCACGGAAGGCAAGATCGGCCAGCAAGGCAGGACGAAGTTCTCCACGACCATACCGAAAGTGGCGGTACGCTATGCGCCGACTGACTGGGTATCGTTTCGTGCCAGCATGACAGAGGGCTTTGTGACCCCTGGCTTGTTTGCGCTGTTTGGTGAACCCACGACCAGTACCCTGCGGCAGAACGTGACGGATTATATCTGTGACAATTTGCCGGACCTTCCGGACTGCCTCGGGACTGTTGGTGGCCGAGGGGTCAACGGTTCGGTACAGAACGTCATCGTAGGTGCTTCGCCGAACAGCTCCCTCGGAGCAGAGGAGTCGGACCTGTGGAATGCGGGTGTTTCCCTGAGGCTGCTTGAGGGCGATCTTGCGATTGATGTCGATTACACCAGTGTCGACTTCAATGGCCGGATAGATCGGTTGGGTGCCACTGTCAACGTGGCGTCAAATTCCATCGGGTTCTTTGACTACGTGACCGGGCAGTGTGCAGCACTTGGGCCCGTGGCAGACCCCAATGGCCGGACCCTGCTCAATCATGACGACACGAACCTCTGGACTTCCGGGACACCACAGTTCCAGTATGCCGAGCTGGAGGCGGAAGAGTTCGCAGCGCTGTTGCCTGAGGCAGAGAGGCAGTGCCGGTTGAATGCAGCGCTGTCCTGGGTCAACTCGGCGGCCAATGGCGGCGCTGGTGAGACTTCGGTGGGTGGTACCCGTCTGGAGCGCGGCAATGGTCCCAACGGACTGGGTCTGACTCTGGTGGAAGATCCCTGGCTTGAGCAGGGCCGGCAGACCACCGAGACATTGATTTACAGCCTGCGCTACGGCTTCGATGCCAGCCAGATTCCATTTGTTGGCGGTGACTACGGCCGGTTCACGACGTCCCTGTCTGTGACTCACATGCTCACCGAGGAGATCACCCGCTTCAAGTCTATCGGCTGCGACAGGCCCAATGCCCAGGGTGTCTGCCCGGGTGACAGCCCATTTGCTGGCATTACCGGAGATGGTGTTGGTAACAACAACGGGGTGATCTTCGTGCCGGGCCCTGATTTCTTTGGCAATACGATTGCGCCGTTGCCGCCCACACCGGAATTTCGGGTCAACCTTGGCTTGCGCTGGTCCATGGGCAACCACACGGCCCAGTTGATGGGCCGCTGGCATGACAGCATCCTGAATGTGCTGACGACCTGGGACGCCTTCAGGGAGCGCGGGTTGCTCTCTGAGGCCCAGTCGGCAATACCTCAAAACGAGGTCTGCTCACAACAGCCGTTCAAGATCTGTAAGTTTCCGGCAGAGGCGTACTGGGACATCAGCTATTCCTATAACCGGCCGGGCGTTTTGAACACGGACATGAATCTGAACCTGAACGTGGCGATTCGTAACGTGTTTGATAACTATCCCCGACCGTCCGTGGGTTTCGCCTCCCATAACCAGTACATCGACAACATCATGGGGCGCATTGCCTTTGTCAGGATGTCGTTGAGTATCTAGACCCTGTCATGCTCGCTTCCCGGTGAAGCGA
>JAQBUI010000063.1 GCA_027624035.1 Pseudomonadota bacterium
TCCTCAGCACTTAGTGTTATTGTTGGTGCGACTCGCATCGTGTTGATCCCCGTTGAATGCCTCGACATGAGACAACACGTGGTAATATAAGTTCCTATAAATGTGGCGCACTACACTAGCCTATCTGGCCTGCCCGACATACCCGGAGACTCGCCAACATAAGCCCAATGCATATCTGCCATACCCTTTGGCATGGCAGTACGATTCCTTGATTCTGGTCAAACCAGGTTCTATGTGATGAAGATTATTCTCCCTGCCACAATCCATCCCATCAGGCAGGAATCATTGACATGTCCGAGGTTACCCAGCTCACTCCGGAACAAAAGCGCAATCTATACCACGACGGCTACGTCATCCTGAAGCAGGCGGTCTCAAAAGAACTCGTCGAGGCCGCCAGGGCCCGCATCCGCTGCGCAACCAAGGGTGAGAACCTGGGCGGCACGAAGGAGATGACCGATCTCGTGAATGCGTCAAGCATCACGCCCATTGTCCGGGAAGCCATGGGCGAGTTCGACCCGCCGACCGCCTGTCAGGTGGGGGTGCTCAAACCACGGGGCCCGGGTGAACACTTCAACAACCTCGGTTACCGGGACAAGGACATGCCCTACTATGGCGCCGAGGTCCACATGGACGGCAATATCACCATCATGGCACCACAGGAACCGCAACAGGGTACACCCGAGGAGATCTACCTGCGCCATTTCGCCAGTGGCCCCAAGGGGGATCTCGGCCGAAGCCCTGACGTCATGGGGCACAATCTGGGCCCGCTGTTCCAGGACCCGGAGATGACCCTCGGCCTTGGCAGTTTCACGGCATTTGCATTTGTGTGCCTGAACGATCAGACCGAACCGGGATGCGGCCAGACTTCGATCATTCCCGGCGCCCACCATGCCATGGAGCAATTCTTCCGCTGGCAGCGCAGCGTGAATGGCCACATGGGCCCGGAAGGCCCTGGCTGGCCCCGGTTGAATTACTCAAGCCCAAACCACTGCGGCATGCACTATCTGCCTCCTGCCATACGGGACTACTACTGTGACGAATCCTCCAAGACGACACCCGACGGGGTTCGCTGGCCGAAACCCATGCAGGTGCTGATGGAAGCGGGAGACGCGTGCATAACGGTGTTCAATATCCCTCACTCGGGCTCCAGGAATGAAAACGGGTCCGAATCCCGCAAGAACATCATCTTTCGACTGCGTAACAAGCGCCGCCAGCCAAACGTCGTGGTCAACGGCGTCAACGATCATCCGGACCGGGGCCAGCTCTGCGAGTGGCTGGAGTACGAAGAAGGGAACAACCCCTGGGAACGCTCCAAAGACGCCATGTGTCACATGTGGCAGGAGTGGGAAGGCATGCAGCAGATCATCGCCGAAGAGCAGGCCAGGGAGGGCGGCGAGAAGCAGTTCAATATCGACTTCGACGCCTACATTCAGCAGGACAGAGTCGCCTGACGTCAACGTGGCCGAGCCCCGGCAAGTGCGCCGGGGCTGAGCCGTTAGTCAGCGGCGATCACTCACCCGCTGCAGCGACCTTGACACCCATACTGGCCGAAATCGCCTCCGCTTCGTCCAGCCACTTGCTGATGCTGGCATCAATGCCAAGCCGCCAGAATGACGGGTCGCGGGGGTCGAGCTCAAACGGCGCCATCAGTTCGACCGCATTGCGGCTGCCGCCGGCACGCAGCAGATCAAGATACATGGCTTCAAAGCGGTCCCCGAACTGCTCCCTGCAGGCAAACAGCGACTGGGTAAACAGTTCACCAAAGGCGTAGGCGTAAACATAGAATGGCCTCAGGAAATGGCTGACATAACACCAGAGGTTATCAACATGGCCATAGGTGAACAGTTCTCCGGGCTTGCCATAGAATGCATGGGTGACTCCCAGCCAGACTTCGTTGAACTCCTTGACCGTCAGCTTGCCGCGGCGACGCCGCTCATGGACCTCGCGCTCAAAATTCGAAAAGGAGATCTGCCTCACCACCGTGTTGACATGATCTGCTGACTTCTCCATCAACAGCGCCAGCCGCGCCTCATCACTGTCGGCTCTCTCTAACAGGTACTCAAAGGTGGTCATTTCGCCAAAGATGGAGGCCGTCTCTGCATACGCCATCGGCGCTCGAAACATCAAAACGCCCTGGGCTTCTGCAGCCAGCATGCCATGGACACCATGGCCGGCTTCATGGGCGACCGTCATGATGTCCCGTGGAGACCCTAGATAGTTCAGGAAATTATAGGCCCGGGCTTCCCCACCCGGCAGCAGCACTGAGTAGTTGAACGCACCACCCGTCTTGCCCTCGGCCGGCGGTGCATCGACCCACTTGCGCTCCAGCATCTCGGAGACCAGGCCCCGCAACGTGGGGCTGAAAGAATCATAGGCCGACAGCACGGTACCGACGCAGTCATCCCACTGGATCACGGCGTCGTTGGAGAAAGGCAGGCTCGCGTTACGGTCAGACCACTTCAGCGTGTCCTGGCCCAGATGAGCCGCCAGCAGGCGGTAGTATCGCTGTCCCTGCACCGCGCCCACATCACCCACAGCCTCGTGCAGTGCCTCCACGGTGGCATCATCAATCCGGTTGCTGATGTTGCGGAAGCTCATGGGGTTGGCATAACCGCGTTCACGGTCTTCCACCGCCTTGGCCCCCATCACCACGTTCAGTGTACGGGCCATGACTTTCTCGAAGCGTTGCGAGGTGAGCCCCTCACTGAAGGTCGCCATGGCCTGGGCTCTTCGGCCCGGGTCACGGTCATTGGCTGTGACATGGAGAATTTCCGGCAGGGTCAGCGATTCTCCATCGAAATCGAATCGAAGTTCCGCTTCCAGTTCATCAATGTAGTCTGACCACTCCCCGGACCCGAAGGGTGCCCGAAGCGTCAGCGCCCGCTCGACGGGCTCGTCCAGCAGATAGGTTCGATTGGCCCGAATATGATCCAGCAGGGACTGGTGCCGCCGCGCGACCTCATCGGTCTCAATGATCCCAGCGTAGTCAGTATCGGAGATGGCCACCACCTCATGCTCGAAAAACGTCAGATAGTTGGCCGCGGCCTCACTCCAGGCTTCCTGAACCTGCCCCAGCCGCTGCTGAATCTGCTCGTTGCCCGCTTCGGTGCTGCGCCTCAGGAACAGGTACACCATCAGTTTGTCGACCAGGCAGTCCATCTCGGCCTGGGCGTCGAGGGCATCACCCATGCGGTCACTGAGGCGCCCTGCGAACTGCTCATGGAACACCCGGGCCATTTCAAGTGCCCGCTCAAGGTCTGACTCAAGGGCCGGGTCATCAATCCCGCTATAGAGATCGTCCAGATCCCAGCGGACCGATTCCGCGCCCGTCGTTTTGTTCACTGCCACTGTCTACTTCGCCTGTGTGAGATGTGAACTACCAGTATCCTGACCGGCTCAGGGAATCACAAGGCCCCGGGGTAATCCCGGGACCGTCCTGGTCAGTCGGGCAGGCCGAGAACCCGTTTGGCGATGATGTTCATCTGGATTTCATTGGAGCCCCGGGCAATGGACCGCCGTTTGACGCTCAGCCATTCACGCATGATGTGGATCTCCATGGCAGAGAAGCCCTCGCCTTCCCAGCCGAGCCCGCTCATACCAATGATACGGGACTTCACATCCGCCTCCTCTTTTTCAAGGTTGGCGGCGCACAACTCGAAGATGGAGGTCTGCGGACCTGGGGTCTGGCCATCTTCAGACTCCGCGACAGTCCTGCGCTGGGTCAGCCGATAGGCCCGATGCCGCATATCGTAGTCGATCGCCCGGCGCCGCAGGTCCATGTCACCCCGGGGGCAGTATTCCGCCAACAGCCTCTGAAAGGGGTTCGCCTCCGGTTCCCGCGCCGCGGCGCCACCGGCCAGGATGGTGATGCCCGAGCGCTCATGCTGCAGCAGTCTCTTACCAATGGTCCAGCCCCGACCCTGCTCACCGACCAGGTCATCTCGACGCGCAACCGCATCGTCGAAGAAGGTCTCACAGAAAAAGGACGCGCCGCTGATCAGTTGAATCGGCCGCACCGTCACACCGGGCTGGTCCATATCGAGTAACAGCAGACTGATACCCTCATGTTTGGGGGCGTTGGGGTCAGTCCGGACCAGGCAAAACATCCAGTCCGCATGATCCGCGCCGGAGGTCCAGATCTTCTGGCCGTTGATCACGTAGCGATCACCATCGGCCACGGCCCTTGTCTGCAGACTGGCCAGGTCCGAGCCGGCATTCGGCTCGCTATATCCCTGGCACCAGCGAACCTCACCGCTTGCGATTCGCGGCAGATGGCGCGCCTTCTGCCCGTCAGTGCCGTATTCCAGCAGCGTCGGGCCGATCAAACCAACACCCATTCCACCAAGTGGCGAACGGGCATTGATCGCCCGCATTTCCTCCAGCAAGATGAGGTACTGATCCATGGAGAGGCCCGCACCACCGTACGAAGTGGGCCACATGGGAACCGTATATCCCTTCCGGGCACAGCGATGCAGCCAATCCCTCGTGTCGTCGTCACGGATGGGTACTTTATGGCCACCATTGGGGACCTGTCCCGGCCCTCTCGCCCCGGCCGGGCAGTTGTCCTGCAGCCAGTCGCGAATCTCCCTGCGAAAGTCGTTCAGCGTTTGCATGGTCTGTCACCGAATCTGTGTGCCGATGGTAGACCGACCGTGAGCCCATGTCATCCCGGAGCCTTGCAACTCGCGCCATCGCGCCATTTTGGTTTATGCTTGCTGCAACGGGCAGCGGCAAACTGACATGGATGACACACGCAATGGAAGCACCCGGGCGGACGCGGCCAGCGTCATCCGGGACGAGAAGGAACTGATCCAGCAACAGCGCACCGTGCGTGGACAGGACCCGGACCAGCAACAGATCACCGGCATCGCGATCTCCGGCGGCGGCATACGCTCGGCATCATTTGCCCTGGGGGTCCTGCAGGCCCTGAATGCCAGCGACTACCTGAAGCGATTTGACTATCTTTCCACCGTCTCAGGCGGGGGATATATCGGATCAAGCTGGTCGTGGTTCAACCGGCTGAAACGGCTGGGCCAGTTCGAGTCGAGCGGAGATCACTATTTCTTTCCGTTCGGCAGCCGCGATGAGGGGTCACGAACTTCATCGTCGATGATGCCCAGCAAGATTCTCGGCTATCTGCGGCAGCACGGGAACTACCTTGTCCCCGGTGCCGGTCTGAACTATCTGTCGGGATTCGCCACCGTCCTGCGCAACATGGTATTGCCGCTGCTGGTTTACCTTTCCCTCGCCGTGGTGTTCTTCTCGGCGCTGGTCAACCTGGAAGACTGGCTGAAGGGCTTGATCCCCGACAACCTCGTGCTGCCGGATACCCTTGCTCACCATCTGAACCTTTCGTTTGTCATTGCCGGGGGCGCTGCCGCATTGCTTGGCCTGGTCGCCATCATCAACGGGCCACTGACGTTCCTCATCCCCCGGGGCAAGGGCGCCTACAAGCTGCGGGTCAGCATCCAGAGACTGATCGGCATACTCGCGGGCATCTCGCTGTTTTTTGTCTTCACCGGTCTGCTCCCGATCTTCATACGGGAGGTCCCTCACGCCATTGCGGGCGCATCGGGTGGCGGTATCCTCGGCATCTTCGGGGGGCTGTGGCATTTTGCACGCCAGCAACAGGGGGCGCTGTCGTCACTGGGTAGCGACATCATCGCCCTCGTGTCATCCATTGCGATCATCATTGCAATCCTGTCTCCTGCGTACTTCATTGCGGACCACAGCGGCAACGCCTGGTGGGTTGCCCTGGCCGTTGGTTGTTTCTTCGGATTTCTCGTCAACATCAATCTGTTTGGCCTGGGGCGAATGTATCGTGACAGACTCATGGAAACGTTCCTGCCCGATGCGGACACGGTAGGAAAAGGCCACTGGCAGCCGGCCTGGGAGGCTGCCACGACAGAACTGACAACCTTCTGCACCCATGAAGACCAGGGGCCCTATCATCTCATCAACACCAACCTGATCCTGGTAGATGACACCGAAAAGAAATTCCGCTCCAGAGGCGGCGACAATTTCATTCTTTCATCACTGTATGCGGGCAGCGATGCCACCGGCTGGACCCGCACAGGGAACTTTGACGATGGCAAGATGACCCTCGCCACGGCCATGGCGACGTCTGGCGCCGCGGCCAACCCCTATGCCGGGCCGAACAGCCAGGGCATGACCCGCAGTCCCGTGGTCTCATTTCTGATGTTCATCCTCGGGCTTCGGCTGGGCCTTTACGTGCGTAACCCCAACCGCACGGCAAGGACCGCGAACGGCCCAAGCTTTATGCAGCCCGGTCTCCTGCAGGGGCTGTTCGGGGTCAACTTCAAACGGAGCGCCCGGTTTCTTGCGCTATCCGATGGCGGTCACTTTGAGAACACCGCGGCATACGAACTGATTCGGCGACGGGCCGACCTGATCCTGATCTCGGAAGCCGGCCAGGATGAGCAATTCGGATTTGCCGACGTGGCCAATCTGATCGAACGAGTCCGGGTGGACTTCGGGGTGCATATCCGATTCATGGAAGACTACGACCTGAAGGCACTGGTTCCGGGATCAGCCATCGCAGATGACTTCCTCTCAGACCGCTACGGGATGGCAAAGCGGGGCTTCGCTTTCGCAGAGATTGAATATCCGCCCGAGGCTGGCGATGACCGGAGCCCCGAGGAACGCACCGGTCTGCTGGTGCTGGTCAAAGCGACCCTGACCGCAGACCTGCCCGCCGACCTCTATGGGTACAAGGACACCAACCCGACCTACCCCAATCAGACGACCCTTGATCAGTTCTTCGATGAAACCCAGTTCGAGTCGTACCGCGAACTCGGCTATCAGCTCACCAAGCAACTCACCCACAACGAGGTTTTCGAACGATGGTGGACCCAGGCACATTGAGCCGCACGCGACTGCTCCGATGGCTCACTGGCGGGCTGGCGATGGTCGTGCTCGGCAGCCTCATTGCAGGGTCCGCCGTCGGAGTGCTGCTGCAGGTACTGACCCCACCCGCATTACCTGCACATCAGGACATCGAGATCGCCCAGTGGGACAGCGGCCAGAACTGGACTCCAGAACAAAGCGAAGCCTTTCATTTCAAGAGCCAGGGTTCTCGGACCCTGAACATTCCGCTTGACTGGTTTCTGGCACTCGAAGCGCCGGCCGACAGCAAAATCTCGTTCCTGATTGGCGAGCAGCCGCCATTCGCCTCCGATCAATATCTTTCCCGATTCGGATTCATCCCGCAGCCAGCTAGCAAGGACAATCCTCACGCACTACCCATCGGCTTTGCCACCTCACCCTATCAAAAAATCGTCGGCCTGACTGATGCGAAGACAGCCATCGGCTTTACCTGTGCCGCCTGCCACACCGGCCAGCTGGTGCACGACGACAAGCGCTACCTGATCGAAGGTGGCCAGGCCATGACCGACCTCGGACAACTCACGCTCGCGATTGAGGCGGCGATTGGCCAGACAGAGGTCTCAAGCGACCTGCCCGTTCTCGATGGTCGATTTCAGCGATTCGCCCAGCGGGTCCTGCAGGAGCAGTACTCCAGGGCGACAGTCGCGCGGCTCAAAAAGGACCTCGGAAACCTGGTCAAGGCGCTGTCTGCCCAGCCCCAGGGAATCGATGTCACAGAAGGCTTCTCGCGTCTGGATGCACTGAACCGCATTGGCAACCAGGTGTTCGCCATCGACCCCGGCCGGCCCGACAACTACGCGAATATCTCGGCACCGGTGAACTTCCCGCATATCTGGACGGCCTCCTGGTTCGACTGGGTTCAATATGATGGTTCGATCATGAAGCCACTGGTGCGCAACGCAGGCGAGGCCATGGGCACCGCCGCCCATACCGACTACTTTGCACCGCTGGACCGGGGCAGATTCAGTAACGCCGTTCCCATGCCAAACCTGGACTGGATCGAGGCGCAGCTTGCCGGCAAACTGCACCCGCTGACGTCAAAGTCATTTTCCGGACTTCGCGCCCCGGTCTGGCCGGAGGCGTTCGGTCCCATTGATTCCTCGAAGGCCGCCATCGGCGCGGCGCTTTATGGCCAGCACTGCGCCAGTTGTCACCTGCCTGCCCTGACGCCAGCCGTGGCCAGGGGAGACGATCCGGACAGTGACCTATGGAACCACTTCGAGCCGATTCAGTGGACCGAAGGCGGACAGCATAGAACCACGACAGAGTCCTACCTCAACGTAAAGATCGTCCATCAGGACTATCTGGGAACAGATCCGGGCCAGGGCAGGGTCCTGACCGACCGGAAGGTCAATACCACCAGTGGCCTTGATGACAAGCAGGCCCTGGGCCTGGATCAGGAGATCTGTGTTCGGGAGTATGGCGGCAAGCAACTGACCACGGCGCGGGTCCTGGACGGCCCGATGGTACCGTACCCCTATGCGCTGGGCGCCGTGGTGCAACTGGGAATCAACCAGTGGGCCAGTGGCAATGGCCTGAGTTCCGAGCAGTCCCGGGCCCTTCAGGGGGACCGGCCCAACTGCCTGCAGGCTGGCTGGGGCTACAAGGCGCGTCCACTGGACGGGGTCTGGGCAACGGGCCCGTTCCTGCACAACGGGTCGGTGCCCACATTGCGACACCTGCTTGGCCCGGTCGGTGAGCGGCCCGATGTGTTTGTGCTGGGAAACCCGGTGTTTGACCCGGTGAATGTCGGGATCGTTGTGACCAGACCGCACCGAACCGATGGCGACTATGATGAAGATGGTTACTTCATCTTCCGCGCCGACCGGCGAGGCAACAGCCATCTTGGCCATGAGTTTACTGACACAAAGCGCCCCGGCCGCATTGGCCCTGCTTTAAAGGCCGGTGAAATCGATGCCCTGATCGAATTCCTGAAGACGATTTAGGCACCTGCCAACGCTACCCACGGGAAATGATGATGTGACTCCAGTACAGATGATGACACCAGAGCGGGATGCTGCGGAAGCGCAACAGAGAAGCTGCGCCAGGATGATGGTGATCTTTCCGTTCCTGGGGGGCACCGCCATCGGCGGGTTTGGCGTTCACCGGCTGATCACCGGCGAGCTGGCACTGGCGGGCTTCGACTTTTTTATCGCCATGCTGTTCTACGGCCTGACCGTCTACACCTACCTCACTGGCAAAGAGACCGCTGCCCGGTTTATCAGCGCTGGCATCTCCGTCATCGGTCCGCTGTTCTTTTTGAACGTATTCGACACTGCCGGCATCTACTGGGTCTATTCCTCCACCATTGTGATCTTCTATCTGGTGTCCTACCGATGGGCCATCGGGTTCAACGCGGTGATGCTGCTGGGTGTTGCCGCCATCTACTGGAACATCGACTATAGCCCGGTTCAGTTCTACTCCTTTATCGTGACCATCGGTTTGATCAACCTGTTCTCACTGCTGTTCGCCCTGAATGAAGCACGTAACAGGGCCCAGCTCCAGGCGCTGTCGCTGCGGGATGATCTGACCGGTGTCGGCAACCGGCGAGCCTTCATCGAGCGAATGGGAGAAACCATCAGCATTCACAAGAGATATGGTCTGCCGGCCAGCCTGGTTTGTCTCGACATCGACAAGTTCAAGGACATCAACGACACCCTTGGCCACGCCACCGGTGACCGGGCCATCCGCGGGCTCGCCACCTAATATCACCGCCATGCTGCGGGAGAGTGACCATCTGTTCCGCATCGGGGGTGACGAGTTCGTCATCGTGGCAGACGGCGCAGATCACGACTCCGCCCTGCACCTGACAGAGAAGATCCGCCAGGGTGTCGCGAGCAAGAACCTTGTACCCGGTCAGCAAATGACGATTTCACTGGGCCTGGCGGTGCTGGACGATGAAGATACCATTGACACCTGGCTCGCCCGTGCCGATGAAGCGCTCTATAACGCAAAGAACGCCGGACGGAACCAGGTGCACAGTGAAAGAGACGTCAGTCGAGCTGACGCTCCGCGATAGAAATCCAGGGAAGCTCTCCGGCGACCAGGCGCATGCTACACTGCACCGGTGAACGCCCTCTCGCTATTTGCCACCGCTCCCAATGGAATGAGCGACCTGCTGACCAGGGAACTCGAAGCCCTGGGCGCTTCATCCGTTAGCGAGACCCGGGCGGGCGTCAGATTTGAAGGCAGCCTGGAGGACGCCTATCGGGCGTGTCTCTGGTCACGGCTGGCAAACCGAATCCTGCTGCCACTTGGCAGCTTCCCGGCGGACTCGCCGGAAGCCCTCTACGCCGGCGTCCGGGAGATTGACTGGCTTGAACATCTGAGCGCCGACCAGACGATCGCCGTCGACGTCAACGTATCCCACTCCGCCATCACCCACAGCCACTATGCTGCGCTGAAGGTCAAAGATGCCATTGTCGACAACTTCACCGCGACCGGCGGCCCCCGTCCATCGGTGGATATAGACCGGCCAGACATTCGCATCAATGGTTATGTTCTTCGGGATCAGGCTGCCATCTATCTGGACCTTTCCGGGTCCAGCCTGCACCAGCGGAACTATCGCCTGGGCGCCGGCGTCGCACCGCTCAAGGAAAACCTGGCGGCGGCCATTTTGTTGCGTGCCCGGTGGCCAGAGATCGCGGCCGAACGTGGCGCCTTTGCAGACCCCATGTGCGGTTCGGGGACGCTGGTCATCGAGGCAGCCATGATGGCAGCCGACATGGCGCCCGGGCTGCATCGGACCCATTTTGGCTTTCTGGCATGGAAGCAGCACGATCAGGCGCTCTGGGAGGAACTCATCAACGAGGCCGGGCAGCGGGCCCGCGCCGGGGTGGAGCATGTTCCCGTGATGCTGGGTTTCGATCACAATCGCCGGGTCCTGGAACTGGCGCGAAGCAATGCAGACCGGGCCGGGCTGGGCGACAGGATTACGTTCATCTACCAGGACCTGTTCGATTTTCGGCACGATTTTCCGGCCCGGGGGCTGATGGTCACGAACCCGCCCTACGGCGTGCGGATGAACGAATCCGGAGAGCTCCCGGGGCTCTATCAGGCGCTCGGCGCCATGATGAAGAACCATCTTCGGGGCTGGCAGGGAGCGATCTTCACCGAGGACCAGTCCCTTGGCAAACACATCGGCATGCGCGCCGGCAAGCTTCACACCCTGTACAACGGCGCCATTGCCTGCAAGCTGATCCACTTCACCATCGAGGCGTCGCATTTCTATCGCCAGGACCGCCTGCCCCAGAGGATCGATGAGCCCGACTGGTCCGAACAGGCGCGAATGTTCAAAAACCGGCTGACGAAAAATCTGAAGCCGCTGGCCAGGTGGGCAAGGCGGGAAGATGTCACCTGCTACCGGGCCTATGACGCTGACCTGCCGGATTTCTCCGCGGCGATCGATGTCTACCACAGTGCCGACAACCCAATGGAGGTCTGGGTATGCGTTCAGGAATATGAGGCGCCTTCGACCATTGATGAGGGCAAGGCAAAGCTGCGCACCCGAGAACTGGTTTCGGTTGTACAGGACGTCTTTGAGCTTGAAGCCGATCATCTTTTCTACAAGATGCGCGGCCGCCAGCGCGGTGACACCCAGTATGAGCGCATGAGCAGCGGCGGCGACTTTCACCAGGTTCGTGAAGGCAACTGCCTGCTGCGGGTCAACTTCGAGAGCTATCTTGATACCGGCCTGTTTCTGGATCACCGGCCGCTGCGACTACGCCTGCAACAGGAAGCTGCGGGCAGGGACTTTCTGAACCTGTTTGGCTATACCGGGGCGGCGACGGTCCATGCAGCACAAGGTGGCGCCGCCAGCACCACCACCGTCGATATGTCCAGGACGTACATTGAGTGGGCAAAACAGAACCTTCGAGCCAACGGCTTTGAAGGGGGGGCGAACCATCTGATTCAGGAGGACTGCCTGCAGTGGCTGCGGCAGGAGCGCCGGCCCCGTTTTGACCTGATCCTTCTGGACCCACCCTCGTTTTCCAACTCAAAGCGCATGAGCCAATCGTTTGACGTCCAGGAAGATCACGCAGCATTGATTGAACAGTGCATGAGGCTGCTGCGCAAAGGGGGTACGCTGTACTTTTCCACCAACCTGCGGCATTTCAGGCTGGCATCAGAAGTTGGCGGGCAGTATGAGTGCGAGGACATCAGCCGGGAGACCATCCCCCATGATTTCAAGCGCCGCCAGAACATCCATCACTGCTGGCGCATTGTTCATCGTTGATGCGCCGTGGGAAAACAACCTGCAGAGAACTTTCCATGACCGACGAAACCTACTATGACCGACTGGGCGGCGAGGACGGCGTCCGGCGCCTGGTGGACCTGTTTTACGACGAGATGGATCAGTTGCCCGAGGCAAAGGGCATTCGCGCCCTGCACAAGGCCGACTTGAGTGAATCACGACAGAAGTTGTTCGAATATTTCTCAGGCTGGTTTGGCGGGCCCCAGCTGTTCATCTCAAAGTACGGCCATCCCATGCTTCGGGCCCGCCATCGGCACGTCCCGATTGCGGCCTCCGAGCGTGACGCCTGGCTGCTCTGCCTCGCCCGGGCCATGTATGCCATGGACCTCGACGAGGCGTTGATTCGGGATCTGCTTGAGAAAATCATGCCGATGGCCGATCACATGCGCAACCAGCCGGAGGCAGGTGTGGACCAGCGAACGTGACGGCGCAGGGCGGACTTTTTTGCCATCAGGCCCGGGCAAACAGGGATCGCTTTGACGACCTGGTGTAGAAATCGGCAATAGTGCCAGCAGTTTGTTCAGGGGAGCACTTCATGATCGTTTCCTTTACAGAAGTGTCCGCGGA
Organism: Pseudomonadota bacterium; assembly: GCA_027624035.1. Classification (GTDB taxonomy): domain Bacteria; phylum Pseudomonadota; class Gammaproteobacteria; order Pseudomonadales; family Azotimanducaceae; genus UBA7455. The sequence goes on from JAQBUI010000063.1 coordinate 12,728, forward strand.
CGAGGCGGGCCTCGTGGGTGGGAAAGGACTTTCTCTATCCAGGCTGTTTCAGGCCGGATACCCCGTACCCGAAGGTTTTGTGATCACCACAGATTCATTCGATCATAGCGGCTTGAAGTCCTCGCTCCTGGACGAGGCCCTGGCGGCATTCCACGCGCTCAGCGCAGATGGCCCCGTTGCCGTTCGCTCCTCCGCTGTTGCTGAAGATTCATCCTTCGCCTCGTTCGCGGGCGGGTTTGATTCGGTGTTGAACGTCCGGGCTGAGTCCGCGTTCCGGGAGGCAGTGCAGAAAGTATTCGACAGCGCCAGCAGCGAACGCATCAGGAGCTACAGCCAGCAGATTGATCATGATGGCGAACACCGGATTGCGGTGGTGGTACAGAAGATGATCGACGCTGATCTCGCGGGAGTGCTTTTTACCATCGAACCCGTCAGCCAGAATCAGGCTCTCATGAGCGGCAACTTCGTCACAGGCCTTGGAGAGCGACTGGTCTCGGGGGAGGTGACGCCAGAGACCTTTACCATTGAGCGGTCCGGCCTCATCTATCACGGCCCGGCTCGTCTGCGAGACGCGTCATCCAGGCTGGCACAACTGGCCCTCGAGATCGAGCGCGATTTCGGTGCGCCCCAGGACATTGAGTGGGCAGTCAAGAACGGTGAGGTCAGCATTCTTCAGTCCCGCGACATTACAACCCTGTCGGAAGACGAGACCTGGAACAGCAGCCTGGGGCAGGACTGCCTCTGGACCAACACGAACGTGGGCGAGGCGTTGCCAGGCGTGATGACGCCCTATACCTGGTCACTCATCCAGCGCACGTTCGATCATTTCTATGAGCCGCCGGCGCCCCACAGCATGCTGGGAAACATCGGTGGCCGGGTGTACATCAATCTCAGTCTGCTCCTTGGCATCGTGCGCTGCGTTGGCCTGCCCCCCCGAAAGACAATGGAACTGATGGCCGTGGGGCTCGGCAATGTTCCAGCGGAGATGTCCATGCCGGTTCTGCGCGTACCCTGGTTGTCCGGCATTGGCACATTGTGGGTCGCAGTCAAAAAAGCCGTCATCGGGGCTCTGACAAAGCGCAAGTACCTCAACTGGGCACAACAGGATGCGCTCCGGGAGTGCGATGAGAAACTGGCGAGGATCGCCAGTCTGAACTCACGGGAGGAAGCCATCGCGCTTGGTGAGGCATTTGACGACCTTGGTGATCATCATTTCCAGATGCTGCTTCGGGTGACCAGCGATTTCCTGGTTAAGCGGTCTTTGCTCAAAAGCAGGCTGACGAAACACCTTGATCAGGATGACGTGGAGACGCTGGTCTCCGGACTCGGCGGCGATAGTGTCCTGCAAAGCATGGGACCCATGGTGGCCATCGAGAAAGTCTCCCGCGGCGAACTGGCCAGGGAAGAATTCATCAGAACCTACGGACATCGGGGACCAAACGAGGTGGAACTGTCCAAACCCCGAACGGCGGAAGACCCTGCCTGGATCGACAAGCTGATCGAAGGGTCAAGGGAAATGGATATCTGGCCGTTGCTGGACCGACAGGAGCAGGCTCGTCAGGCAGCCTGGGCCAGGCTGGCTGCTGCGGTCGGCCGCTGGCGATACCGCCGCATTCGGGCAATGGCGTCCGCCTCGGCCGAGGCCGCCCGCAATCGGGAGACGGTCAGGTCCGAACTGGTCCGTTTCATGAACGTGCCGAGGCAACTGGCTCTGAAGATCGGCACAATGACCGGCCTCGGCGATGACATCTTCTACCTTGAGCAGCAGGAGATCCTGGATTTGCTGCGCGGCAACAGCAAGCCGGCCGACCGCATACCGGCGCGAAAGCGCGCGATGGCCCGTTACGAGAAGATGCCGCCTCCCCCCAATTTCATCTCGGGCCCGATTGATCTTGAAACCTGGGCGGACAACCCGAACCGGCGCACCGACTTCCATGATGCCCTGGGCGGACTGACGCAGCGCAACGATGCCACCGTCTCCGGATTCCCCGGTGCTGCCGGCATCGTGGAAGGGGTCGTCAGGGTACTGGCTGACCACAATGAGGGCCACCTGCTCCAGCCCGGCGAGATTCTGGTGGCGTCATTCACCAACGTGGGCTGGACCCCGATCTTCCCGAAGGCACTGGCGGTGATTACAGACATTGGGGCGCCACTGTCACATGCCGCCATCGTCGCACGGGAACTCGGCATACCCGCCGTGGTCGGCACCGGCAATGCCACCATGATCCTCCGGACCGGCGACCGGGTCCGTGTCAACGGCGGCGCCGGTACAGTCACCCCCCTGCAGGGTTAGCGCTTCTTCGGTTTTCTGGATCGACGCCTGCCCCGCCCTTTGGGCGCTGGCTTGTCGTCTTTGCGCGCGGTCCTGAAGCGATCCCGCAGAGACTTCAGCTTGTTCTCCTTGCGGGCAAAGTCATGGGGCGTGCGGGCCTGTTCCAGGTCGATGATCTTGTCGTTCACGGGGCCTCCGCTCCTCGTATGAGTGACTTTCCCGGAAAAGTCGCGTTAGACCCATCCCTGTATTCTTGCGGCCTCCTCCCTGACGAGTTCAGGGGCGCCGAGCAACTGTCGATCAAATCCGATCCGTTTGAACCAATAGTGCAGACCGAGCAGATCGGTAAACCCCATGCCACCATGGACCTCGGTCGAGGTGCGCGCAATCTGCTGCCCCACCTCTGCCAGATGTGCCTTGGCATGACAGGCCATTAACCTCGCCTCGTCAGGAATCGCCGTGTAGACATGGGCCGAATACCACATCAGCGCACGACACGGCTCGAGTTCCGCCGCCATGTCTGCACACATATGCTTGACTGCCTGAAACGAACCGATCACACGGTTGAACTGTCTTCTTTCTTTGGCATAGGCCACGGACTGATCCAGCATGTTCTGGGACGCACCAAGGCAGTCGGCCGCCAGAATCAATCGGCCCGCATCGATGGTGCTTTCCAGAGGGCCCCTGTTCCCGACCGAACCAGGCAATACCTCTGCCTCGACATCATTCAGCAGGACTTCCGCGACGGCGCGCGTCCGGTCGATAGTCTTGAGCTTGCCAGTGGTAACGCCCCTGGCATCCGCATCAATGATGTGCAGGGCCCCGCTGCTATCTGCCACGATCAACTGGTCTGCATCGACCCCATCAAGCACAAACATGGCCTTGCCACTCAATCTCGAACCCTGCAGGCTGATGCCCTCTGATTCCCTTCGACCAATCTGTTCAGTCACGCCCACACCAAACACCACCTGGCCAGCAGCGATGCGAGGCAGGAAGCGTTCTTTCTGGGCATCAGTGCCCGCAGCCAATATTGCGATGGGCGCCATGACCGACGACCCGACGAAGGGTACCGGGACGACGCAATTGCCCAGCGCTTCTGCCACCAGGCAAGCCTCCAGCAGGCTCAGGCCAACACCGCCCTGCTCCTCAGGGATCACAATGCCGTGGATGCCAAGGTCTGTCAGGCCAGACCAGACATTGTCCACGTGGGTACTGCCGGATTCCGCCGCCTCACGAACCCGCGCGAGGGGACACTCTGCTTGCAGAAATCGGCTGACGCTGTCCTGCAGCAACCGTTGTTCCTCGGTCAGTGAGAATTCCATGGTTACGCCCCCTCTACCTTCGGTTCCTTTGGTAGCCCCAGGGCCCGTTCGCCGATCATATTCTTCTGGATCTGGGCCGTTCCGCCACCAATGATCAGGCCCAGATCCAGCATGTACCGATGCTGCCAGATGCCACCATCGCGCAGGTATGGGCTCGCGTCATAGAGAATGCCCAGTTCACCCAGAAGATCGATCGCCATCGCTGCCATCTGATGATTGAGTTCACAACCCATCAGCTTGACGATCCACCGTGGCAACCCTGCTTCCTCGCCCCTTGAACTGTGCGTCAGAACCCGCATGCCGTTGAACTTCATGGACAACATCCTCGCCTGCAGCTTGAGCAGGCGATCCCGGTAGACCGCATGATCCATCAGCCGCATTCCATCTACCGTTTCATGCTGCATCAATTCAACAATCTCGTGGAACCGGGCCTCCGCCGCGTGGGGGTCCCCAAGGCCACCCCGTTCGTGTTTCAGGGTCGCATTGGCCACAAACCAGCCTTCGCCGCGCTTGCCGACGATGGAACTGGTCGGCACCCGGACATCGGTAAAGAACACCTCATTGAAATGCGCATCGCCCGTCATCTGCAGCAGTGGCCGAACGTCGATTCCCGGGGTGTCCATGGGAAACAGCAGATAGCTGATCCCCTGGTGTTTGGGCGCATCCGGTTCAGTGCGGACCAGGCAGAACATCATATCTGCGGTCTTCGCACCGGAGGTCCATATCTTCTGCCCATTGATGACAAAGTCGTCACCGTCAACTTCGGCACGGGTACCGAGCGAGGCGAGATCGGAGCCGGAACCAGGTTCAGAATAGCCCTGGCACCAGCTCATCTCGCCGCGGATAGTCGGTGGAATGAACTGCTTTTTCTGTGCCTCGGTGCCCAGTTCGAGCAGCGTCGGGACCAGGCGGTTATCGCCGCTATGGCCCGGCCTGACTTTCGCCCGGGCAAATTCCTCTGCAATGATGTGCGATTTCAGGATATCCGGCTCGGCGCCAAAGCCGCCGTATTCGGCTGGTACCGTCCTCGCCGCATAACCGTGTTCAATGAGCAGCTTCTGCCAGCTGATCCCGACATCCTCACCCGGCCGTCGAGCCACATTGCCCGGTGCCAGATGGCGATGGTCGGCAATGAACCTGACCACCTCCTGCCTGAAAGCCTGATACTCTTCGCTATATTCCAGATCCAAACCTGCCTCCTCGGAATGCTCCTCTTGGAATTCGGGTGCCCGACCGGTCGAGCCAACCCATTTGCACCGCATGACGGAACGTTATACACCATTGTGCTGCAGAACGATGCTGTACATCAAAGTCGACCCAACATCGGACAGTTTCTGTGGTACGTTACGGCTGCATACCTGATCGCCTCCAACGGAGCCAGTTGGACCTGGAGGTCATCGTTGGTTGGGTCTGCCATGAGTGTATGTCGTGAGCAAGGAGCGAACTGTGGTGATGGCGGAGATGGCAAACCTTTCGCGATGGGCCACAGGGCTGGTGTTGTGCCTGGCCCTTGTTTCCTGCAGTTCACCGTACCATAGGCCAGAAGAGCGGCCGTCCGACAAGACCGGACTCACAAAGCCAGTTCCCCAAAAGGATGACCGCTGCGCCCGAAAAGATTGCAATGAGGAAATGCATAACAACATGACTGAAGATTCGATTCGCGGAACGCTTGTCCATCATCAGGCGTTCCCCTCCGGGTTCATAAGGGCTCGTCCCGTGGACGTCTGGCTGCCGGAGGGGTACGACCCGGATTCCAGCGACCGGTACCCGGTCATCTACATGCACGATGGCCAGTTCCTGTTTGATCATGCCACTTCACCGTACTCCGGAATGGACTTTTTCTGGGACGTCGACAAGACCATGTCGAGGCTGATTGATGACGGCGAGATCAAGGCCGCCATTGTGGTTTCAGTGTGGATGGCCGACTGGGCCAAGGGTGCCAGGGGCGCTGAGTACATGCCGCAGAAGGCCGTCACCGACGAGGTCTGGCAACTGATGAAGGAACAGGGCAACAGCTTTGCGGTTGAGCCCGGCGGTGAGACCATGTCCTCTGACAACTATCTGAGGTTCCTCGTCCATGAACTCAAACCATTCATCGACGAGCACTACCTGACCATATCCGATCACGCCAACACCTTTGTGATGGGCTCCAGCATGGGTGGCCTGATCTCGGCCTATGCTGTTTCGGAGTATCCGGAGGTCTTTGGGGGTGCGGCCTGCCTGTCGACTCACTGGGTGATCGGGGACGGTGCCGTGGTACAGTGGCTTGCCCATCACTGGCCCGCTGCCGGAACTCACAGACTCTATTTCGACCATGGGACCGAGACCTTCGATGCCAGCTACGAACCGTACCAGCAGCAGATGGATGAGGTGATGCGGCAGCACCAGTACACATTTGGCGAGGACTGGATCACCCGTCGCTTTGAGGGCGCCGATCACTCGCCACGCGCCTGGCGCGAACGGCTGCATATTCCACTGACGTTTCTGCTGGGGACAGGGGATCAAAAGTAGGGGCGTTTTCCAAATGCTATGTCGCTTCAGCGTGTATGTGGTACGTTAGCCGGCGGGATTTTTCATAGGGTGAGGTTTGAATTCGCATGCATGTGGGCTCTGGTACGGTCTTCTCTTTTCACTATCTGCTAAAGGATGCCGAGGGCGTTGAACTCGAGAGCACCCGAAACGGCGAGCCCCATGCGGTGCTGTATGGACGCCGCCAGATCCTCCCCGCCCTGGAAACCGCCCTCGCCGGCAAGGAGGCGGGCGAGACGCTGACAGTGACCCTACCGCCGGATAAGGCCTATGGTGTACGCGACGACGAAGCGAGGGCCCGGGTTCCTATCAAGCACCTGCAGAACAGACCCGCCAGGCTGCAACCGGGCATGATGGTTCAGGTCAATACCCGGGAAGGCATCCGGAACGCCACGGTGATCAAGGTGGGCAGGTTCAACGTGGACGCGGACACCAATCACCCCTATGCCGGCAAGACCATCACCTTCGACGTGGAGGTCACCGATGTGCGTCGCGCCACCCGTGAAGAGATGGCCCATGGTCACGCCCATGGCGCGGGCGGGCACCACCACTAACTGATTTCAAAGCGGCGACCAGGATCGGGAACGGGAGAAGCAATGAGCACCATCAGGCGAATCACACTCCAGTCCTATACCTATCCGGTACCGGACCCCGGCACTGCCATCGCAACGCAAAAGCGCGCAGGCCAGGTCGAACTCTCACGGTTCATCGTTTCTATTGATACCGATGACGGACACACGGGCGTCTATGCCCCTCACTACGGTGCAACTGGCCATGCACTGGCCCAGATCAGGGAGATGGCCCCGGCGCTGATTGGCAGAAATGCCGAACACCGGGAACAGATTTTTGAGTACCTGAAGAACCGCTTTCGCCACTTCGACAAGGTCGGTATTGCCTCGCTTGATACCGCCCTGTGGGATCTCGCCGGCAAAAAATACGGCGCCTCTGTCAGCCAGTTGCTGGGGGGCTATCGTAACAAGCTGCCCGTGTATGCAAGCACTACTCCCGGCAACAAGACACCCGGCGGGCTTGACAGCATTGAAAGCTATGCCGACTTCGCAGAAGACTGCAAGGCCCGTGGCATTCCCGCCTTCAAGATCCACAGCTTCTTCGATGGCAACGTCAAATCCGAAATCGGCATCATGACCGCTGTCCGTGAGCGCGTTGGCGACGAGATGAAACTGATGACCGACCCCGCTTCCTCACTGCGGTCCTTCATGGACGCCGTGGAAGTGGGCCGGGCCTGCGATGACCTCGGCTTCTTCTGGTATGAAGACCCGTACCGGGATGCCTCTTCCAGCGCCGTCGCCCACAAACGATTGCGCGACTTCATTCGCACGCCCATGTTGATCGCCGAACATATCAGGGGCTTTGAGCAAAAGGCCGACTTCGTGCTCGCGGGTGGCACCGACATCCTGCACATCGACCCTGAACTTGATGGAGGGATCACCGGCACCATGAAACTGGCACACTTCTGCGATGCCATTGGTATGGAGATCCAGTTACACACGTCCGGGCCCATGCATCGCCATTGCATGGCCGCGATCGTCAATACCCACTTTTACGAGCTTGCCCTCGTGCGCCCGAACGCCTGGAATACTTTTCAGCCTCCCATCTATGCCGATACCTACGGCGATCAGATGGACGACGTGGACAGCGACGGCTGTGTGCCTGTGCCGGAAGGGCCAGGACTGGGCGTGACCTATGACTGGGACAGGATCAACCACTGGGAGACCGCAAGAGAAGTCTACGAGTAGCGTCGCCCCTATACAGTGCGGCGTCGGCTGACTGGCTATCGAGGTGAAAAACCTCTTTAATGGCGACCCCAATCCAATCCGATCGTCTGATCAAACAAGAGGCTTAAGCATATGAACGTTGTCAAAGATCTATTGAAGGCTGGTGGAACAGCCGTGGGCACAAGCGCAGGCGCGAACAGTGAAGTGGCATTCCTCGCTGACTCAGGTTTTGACTTTCTGCTGTTTGATACCCAGCATTCTCCCGATGAGATCAAATCGCTCGGCCGACCCGTCGCCGCAACCCGGGGCCGCAAGGCGGTGCCGATCATTCGGGTTGGCGACAACCGGCCGGACCAGATCTGTTACGCGCTGGATCAGGGGGCCCGGGGCATTATCGTCCCCATGGTGAACACGGCCGAAGAAGCCCGCAACATGGTGAAGTGGTGCAAGTACCCGTTCGAGGGCGAGCGAAGCTCCTCCGGACCCCATGGCGAGTGGGGCGAGTTCAAGAACTATCGCGAGTATATGGATGCGGTCAACGAACAACTGCTGGTGATCCCCATGATTGAGACCGTCGAGGCCATGGAAAACCTTGAAGACATCCTCAGCGTGCCCGGTATTGACGTGCTGTTGATTGGCCCCTCTGATTTGTCTATCAACCTTGATGTGGCACTGGATTATCAGAACCCGAAATATCATGCGGCACTGGATACCATCGCCGCCGCCTGCAAAAAAGCCGGCGTCGCACCCGGCATGTTCTTCGTTCCACCGGGGATTTCCCCTGCCGAACTTATCGCCAAGGGCTATCAGTTCTTTACCCTGCCCTGGGGCGGCTGGGCGACCGAAGGCATCCGCAATGGCGTAGCCAGCATCAAGGGCTAGCCAACTTACCAAACGCACAAGGAAACACCGTAGCGGCCATGGATGGCCCAAAACGTACCGCATAAGGAACCGTTGAATCATGCTGAAGAAACTGCTGATCGCCAATCGGGGAGAGATCGCGATCCGAATCGCCCGCACCGCCACCGACCTTGGAATAACCACCGTGGCCATCTTCAGCGAAGACGACCGACTGTCACTGCACACCCGGCATGGCGACGAGGCAGTCGATCTTGGTGCCATCGGCGTCGCGGCTTATCTGGACATTGGCCGGATCATCGAAGTCGCTTTGCAGACCGGCTGCGACAGCATTCACCCGGGATACGGTTTTCTGAGCGAGAACCCCGACTTCGCCAGCGCCTGCACCACTGCGGGGTTGACCTTTGTTGGCCCGGACGCCGCTACGCTGCAGCAATTCGGCGACAAGGCGCAAGCCCGATCGCTGGCGGAAGCCTGCGACGTTCCGGTACTGCCTGGCCGGAGCCACTCCGTGACCCTGGAGCAAGCCAGGGAATTCTTCGAGAGCCTCGGCCCGAATGGCGCCGTGATGCTCAAGGCCGTGGCTGGCGGTGGCGGCAGAGGCATGCGCCCAGTGCCGCGGATCGAGGAACTCGATGATGCATTTACCCGGGCTGCATCGGAAGCGCAGAAAGCATTCGGGTCCGGGGAACTGTATGTGGAGGAACTGCTGCCTCTGGCCCGGCATATCGAGGTGCAGATCATTGGTGATGGTTCAGGTGAAGTCGCCCATCTCTGGGACCGGGAGTGCAGCCTTCAAAGGCAACGTCAGAAACTGATTGAGATTGCGCCCGCCTTCGGGCTCAGGGAAGAAACGAGACACGCCATTCTTACGGCGGCGACCAGGCTTGCCTGCGCCGCGAAATATCGCGGCGTCGGCACCATTGAGTTCCTGTTGGATGCCAGACCCGCCGCGAACGAACGGTTTGTGTTTATTGAAGCCAATGCCCGCCTGCAGGTGGAACACACGGTGACGGAAGCCGTCACCGGGCTGGACCTGGTGGCCTGCCAGCTCAAGATCGCCGGGGGCGCGTCGCTTGGGGAGATCGGGTTACACCAGGCCGATGTACCCGCAACCCGCGGGTCGGCCGTACAGGCCAGGGTCAACCTTGAAACCATGGCAGAGGATGGTACCTCTCGCCCCGGCGGCGGCGTGATCAAAGTCTACGAGCCGGCGTCTGGCCCGGGCATTCGGGTCGACGGGTTCGGCTATGCCGGCTACACCACCAGCCCCCACTACGACTCGCTGCTTGCCAAGGTCATTGTCCATGCCGGTGACCTGGATGCTGCCATTGCCAAGACCCGGCGGGCGTTGGCAGAGTTCAAGCTTGAAGGCGTACGGAGCAATACGAGCTTCCTGCAGGCTATATTGAGCCAGGCGCCTATCGTCGACGCTGGAATCCATACGCGCTTCGTCGAAGAACATGCCGCGACACTGGTGGCAGCGGCCGGGGTTCGGCCACGCTACTTTGAACCGGAGCGGGAAGTTCGCAAGGCAGGCTCCCGGGTCGACCCGGATGACCCTCTTGCGGTGCTGTCTCTCAAGGGCGCCGCTGCATCTGGAGCCACCAGGGTCGAGGTGGCGCCACAGATCGAGGGGCCGGACGGAACCGTTCCCGTCTCCGCGCCCCTGCAGGGTATGCTGATCGAGATGTCAGTCGCGGTGGGCGACATCGTATTGAAAGGCCAGCCGGTCGCCGTGATGGAGGCCCTCAAGATGGAACATGTGGTCCTGGCCGGGGTGGCTGGTGTGGTCCGGGAACTCGCCCTGGACGTTGGCGATACGATTTTTGAGGACACCCCCATCGTCTTCATCGAGCCACAGGAAGTCGACGGTGAGTACGATTCAGGAGAGGTCGTCGATCTGGATGAAATTCGCGCGGACGTGGCCGAGATCAATCACTTCCACCATCTGACCACCGATGAGGCGCGGGTCGAGGCAACGGCCAAACGCCACAATGCGGGTAAGCGAACCGCAAGAGAAAACATCATGGATCTGTGCGATCCGGACTCGTTTTTTGAATACAGTCCGCTCACCACCGCGACCCGGTTTCCGTCGGATACCTTTGAGGAACTGGAAGAACGGGTGATCAAGACGGCCGCCGATGCCATGGTAATGGGTGTCGGCAGAGTCAACGGTGACCTCGTCGGCCGTGACAACGCCCGCTGCGTCGCCATGTCCTACGATTATACGGTGCTCGCCGGAACCCAGGGCGGCAAGAATCACCAGAAGCAGGACCGCATGTTCGGCGTCGCCCAGAAGTACAAACTGCCGATTGTGCTTTACACAGAAGGCGGCGGCGGTCGTACTCACGGCGGGCCCCGCAGTGGCGGCGGGCCCAACGCCACCTCCGTCGGCGGGCTGCACACCCGAACCTGGCGGGAACTCGGCAAGCTGTCCGGGCTGGTGCCACTGGTTGGCGTCAATTCAGGATACTGCTTTGCTGGCAACGTGGTGCTGCTGGGTGCCTGCGACGTCATTATCGCCACCAAAGATTCAAGCATCGGTATCGGCGGCCCGGCAGTCATCGAGGGGGGCGGTCTTGGCGCCTATGCCCCGGCCGAAGTCGGGCCGATCAGCATCCAGCAACCCAATGGGGTCATCGACATCCTGGTCGAGGACGAGATCGAGGCGACCGCTGTCGCGAAGCATTACCTGTCGTTCTTCCAGGGCCGGGTCGGCACCTGGGAGGAACACGACCAGCGCGTGCTGCGGCATATTGTTCCGCAGAATCGGCGCGCCGTTTATGACATTCGCAAGGTCATCGAGACCCTGGGCGATGTGGGATCAATGCTGGAACTACGTCCGGCATTCGGGGTGTCCATGGTGACGGCATTCGTCCGGGTGCAGGGCCGCACCCTTGGCGTCGTCGCCAACAACTCAAATTCGCCGACTGGCGGTGCGATCGATGCCGATGGTGCCGACAAGGCCTCCCGATTCATGCAGCTGTGTGATGCCTTTGATATTCCGATTCTGTCTCTGGTCGACACCCCCGGAAATATGGTCGGCCCGGAAGCCGAAAGGACCGCACTGATCCGCCACTGTGGACGGATGTATGTCGCCGGCGCCAATCTTACGGTGCCGTATTTCGTGGTGGTGCTGCGGAAGTCTTACGGCCTGGGCGCGCTCGCCATGGCCACCGGCAGCTTTGATGAGACGTTCTTTTCCATCTCGTGGCCCACCGGTGAGTTTGCCGGCATGGGGCTCGAGGGCTCGGTCAAGCTGGGGCGACGAGCGGAACTGGCAGCGATCACGGATCTTGCGGAACGCAAGGCCAGATACAACATGTATGTCGATGCGGCCTACGCCTGGTCCCGGGCCCTGAACGCGGCCACTGTATCGGAAGTCGATGACGTGATCGACCCGGCCGACACCCGGCGCTGGCTGGTCATGGGCCTCGATTCACTGCCCCCGGTGCTGCCAAGGTCCGGCAAGAAGCACGCCTGGGTCGATACCTGGTGATCCAGGGCGCTGTCTCATTGACTCATCGATCACCAGTCGACCACAGGGCGGACAACTGATCGGTATACACATCGCTGGACGCAATGCCAACGGAGATACATCAGCCGTGTGGTTGCTGATGAACCCTACAAACCAGGAGCCCTCATCGTGCCCGGGTCGGCCACGCCGTTGTCGTCCAGGGAAGTGTTCACGCTGGCACCTTGCACCAGTGAACTTCCATGAAAGTCGACCGGCAGCTAATGAACGCTGGTTCCATCGCGTAGCGCTTACGAAACAGCGTCACATTCCCGGATGCATTGGAGGCTCGCGCCTTGAGTCAGGTAGACTGCCCCCATGGATCCACAACAAGACCATCCGTCAATCCGGGAGATCACCGTCGACGCGAGCCGATGGCTGATCATCGCGACTTTGCTTGCTGCATCCGTCGCCACACCGGCAGGCGGCGCCGAGGAGCAGGAACGGGACCCGATTGTGTCGGCCATGTTGCTGTGGGAGTACGACGACCCCAGGCAGTCGGCGCTATTTTTTACGTCGCTTCTCGATGAGGCGAAGTCTTCCGATAACCGGGATTACTTTCCTGTTTTGTTGACCCAGATGGCTCGCGCCTATGGCCTGCAGGGCAATTTGAGTGCAGCCCATGAACAGCTCAATCAGGTGGTTGAGCTTCTTGGGGACTATCGCGGGCGTGCCTGGGTCTTCTATCTGCTGGAGCGTGGCCGGCTGCATAGCAGAACTGGTGACAGCGACCTGGCGGCCGGTTTTTTCAGCGAAGCCTACCGAGTGGGCGTCGGTCTTGGTGATGACTACCTGACGGTTGACGCTGCGTTGATGATGGCGCTGGCGGTTCCTGTCGAGGAACAGCTTCTCTGGCTTCAGCGAGGCATGCGGACGGCTGAAAACTCAGAGTCCGAATTTGCCAGACGCTGGCTGGGTACCCTTTACAATAATCTCGGCTGGACGCTGTTCGACCAGAGGGAGTATGACGAAGCGCTGGTGGCGTTCCGCAAGAGTCAGGCATTTCGTCTGGCAAGTGGGCAGAAACGCCGCGAGCAAATTGCCAGCTGGGCAGTGGGCAGGACATTGCGCGCCCTCGGCAGGCTGGAGGAGGCCCTGGACACCCAGACCCGGCTGCTCGACGAGCGAACAGGAATGGGACAGAGCCCGGATGGCAGGGTGGTCGAGGAGATTGCCGAGATCTATCACGCCCAGGAGAACCCCGTCGCCCATCGCTACTTCGGTCAGGCCTACAGGCTCCTGTCCGGCGAGCCCGAATTGCGCGAACGGGAACCGGATCGCCTGGAGCGATTGAAGCGTCTTTCCGACGGTTCTAAGGACTGATCCGCAGGGCTCATCGCAAGAGTATTCTTCCAGAGGTTGGCGGGGGATGGAAGCAAGGCTCATTACCAGGAATACCTGAATTCCGGGTTAAGACTTATCGGACGGCAGCTGATGCACTCGTCCCATTATTCGATACGACTGAACAGCATACGGCTGCCACTGTGGACTTGGCGCACACCTGAAGCCATCAGCCGATGCGAGCCAGCAACCTTGTACCGAAACGAACGCCAGTCGCCGGCTCTCCAGGGCTGCCGGTCCACTCTGCCTGTACGCCGTGTGTGGCCGAGGCCGTGATGCGCTTGCCTCGCAACACCGCAACACTGGCCCCCGGGATGTTATCTTGCGAATAATGCGCTTCAGGTCGCGGTCCAGATGTTTGAGCGTGGCCATAGTGATTCCCTTGAGACTGGCAAAAGGTTAACGGCCCCGGGGCCCGTTTCGCACGCTGTTTTCTGCGAGGACCCATCGTGGTCTCAACGGGAAATCCGCCCGGGCCAGCCAGACTGACCGCGTTCAGTCTGCCGTCAGCTGACTCCCGCAGAAGGGGACTTTCCGCTGACTCTACGCGCTACAACGGCGGTGCCCAAGATCGCGCGCATCGATCTCTCGCGGGGCAGGTCCGGCATCACGAAGCGATGGTGTTGGCTGCGGTCGGGCCGCTGCGGTACACCTCATAATTGATGTCCTCGGCTCGATAAAAGGTGTAGAAACTGCCAAGTGCCAACAGCTGACAGTAGAGGCTCATGGCCAGTTGCTTGTACTCGTGAAGTTCCAGCGCCTGCAACGTGATCGTTACCATACCGTAGGCGGCCAGTGCGACACAGACCAGCAGGAACTGGCGTACGAGCCGGCGAACCCGGTTGATGTGGTCCTGTTCCTGCATATAGGGGTCGCGCGAACGGCCGTGCAGATTCCACATCACGATGCCCCAGAGCGTTACATAGCCGCCGCCCATAATCACGATGTTGAGCAGTCCGCCAAACCAGGGGAAGTTGAACTGATCGATCGTGAGGACCAGTGCCGAGAATGCGACGAAACTCGCGGCCACCACGCTCATCTGCAGCGGCGACATGACGTCTGTGAGCCGTCGGGGAGTCAGGCTGGCGGACCGCCGTGTCCTGTCATCGGCATCGCGCATCAGCTTCCATGTGCGAAAGGTGAAGACCTCGAGCAGAATGAAGGGGACGCTCTGGAGCATGAAGATGCCCCAGGCGATACCCGCATAGTCATCGTTGGTTGCGTCGAAGTTGAAGATGACCCAGAAAAACAGACCGATGAGGCAGATCACGCCATTTAGCCAGGTGAAGTGAACCAGGGATCGTTCGTAGACGGCCACGGGCTTTGGATACAGGCGCGGAAACTGATCCGGCGGGCAGAGTTCGAGAATCGTCCGGGCGTGCGCGAGGACCTTTGCTGGCAGCCAGACCGAAACGAGCAGGATCTGGCTGAGAAAGGCGATGCTGAATAGTACGTTGTCATGCATGAGTTTTTTCTCCGTTGTCGGTAGGCATCGTCAGTGGCGACTTCATCAGTTCAGAAAACGCAATCCTGATCTCGGAATCCGTCGCTCCTTCCTGTCGCAGCTTCGCAATCACGTTACCGAGCAGTCCATGGACGTGAACCTTGATGTCGAAGGCACTGTTTGCCAGCGCATCGGGATGGATGAAGGTGCCGCGGTAGCCCTTAGTCTGGATGACCGAGTCCCGTTCCAACAGCCGGTAAGCCTTGGCAACGGTCTTGTTGTTGATCCGAAGATCGCCGGCCAACTGCCGAATGGTCGGTAACCCGTCGCCAGGCGTCAGCTTGCGCGCCTTGACTGCGGATTTAATCTGGCTCACCAGCTGTTCGAACAGCGGCTCCCCGGATTCAATGTCGATCTCAATGTCCACTGATGGGCTGCTTCTTTATTTGTACCATTTGATGTAAGGGTACAAGTATTTCATCGACCGGGCAAGTCCCCTGTCAAGGAGATCCAGTCAATAGTCAGTTCACTAACAGAAAGGAACTATCCGTGATCAGAATTGTCGTTTTGATGTTGGCGGCAGGTTTAGCGACTGGCGTACTGGCAAGTCCGG
>JAQBUI010000156.1 GCA_027624035.1 Pseudomonadota bacterium
GAGAGCACTTTGACTCAAATAGGGTGATTCGCTACGAGGATGTGATTGCCAGCCATGGGTCGTGCCTGTCGCCACTTTCTGGTGGTTCCGTGTCATCAATGGTGCTTGAGACCCACAACGACAATGCGTCCTATCGCGACCTTGGACTCGATAGGCTCGTTTCGGCCCTGAGTGGGGCAGAAGTCGACTATTCCCCGTTCTATGGCAGTGACGACATCTTGACTGCCGCTGATGATCTGGCGCGGCTGTGAGCCTGGACTTCGTGATTCTGGGTGCTCAGAAGTGTGGTACCACAGCACTGGCCCGATTCCTGGATCAGCACCCCTGCATCGCGATGTCCCGACCTAAGGAAGCTCACGTATTCGATCGTGAACATTTCGCTCTGGCAGATGTTGATAGGGTCTACGCGCAGTGTTTCAACCATGCGCTCATCGGTCAACTTCGGGGTGAGGCAACGCCGGTGTATCTGTATTTTCCTGACGTGCCAGCACGGTTGCATCAGTACAACCCAAACCTGAAGATGATTGTCTGTCTTCGTGATCCGGTGGCGAGAGCCATCTCACATCACGCTATGGAGTATGGAAGAGGGGATGAAACATTGCCATTGTGGCGCGCCCTGCTTGCCGAATCTGCAAGGCTGAAACGAGATGTGGCGCCAGAGCGTATCGACTCCGCCTCACGCCATCATTCATATCGGTCGAGGGGCTATTATACGAGACAGATCGAACAGGTTCTCAGATATTTTCCGCGACATCAGTTGCTGCTGATTCGCTCCGAGGACCTGATGCAGCAACACGATAAGACTCTGCGCTTGGTTTTTGAGTTTCTCGGTGTCGACCCTGACGTCGTAATTCCACATGAGATAATATTTTCCGGTACTTCCTCACGCCCAAAGCATGCGCTGGTTCAGGCACTCCTGAGTCTGAGCTATCTGGCTGAAAATCGACGTCTGAGGAAACTACTGAATATTGTCGCGAACTGACGTAGTGCCCGGCAGGTGTCTAAACTGCGACCACCGCCAGGATGGGGCTACAAGTCGGCTTTTATTGTAATTCATTTCCATCTGTTCCGGTATATCCAGACGCCCTGTGACAGTACCTCACTGACGAGGCCATCAAGGGGTTGATGTTTCTGATCTCGCCCAGCAGCCCTCAGCGTGCCCGTGTCGGCCACGCCGTAGTCTTGCAAGCAAGTGCTCGCACCTGGCTCCCTTATATCAGTGAACTTCCATGACAGCCCTGAGCGTGCTGGCGTCGGCCACGCCGTAGTCGCGCAATCAATTGCTCGCATCGGCTCCCTCATATCAAGAACTTCCATGAATACGCGGCGACCCGGTACTTCACGCAAGCGCGGGGCAAGGGTGAGCAGGTCAAGAGCATGCGCCTTTATTCGGGATTGGCGTGACGGAGTTAAGCCAGCGGCTACACGGCTGCAGGTACAGTATGATGGTGGCATCAGCCCCCCGTGGGTGCCGTAAAGCCATCGCCCACTCCAGAAGCATTCTGAAGACTTACGGCCGCGGGTGAGCGCAAGGCCATAAGCGGGCGCGCGGATCAACACCTGTTCGTGCCGCGTGAGTGGTTTGATGTTCCTTGAATGGCGGAACTGGTACTATCACGCAGTGTCGAGGGGAGTCGTCGTCCGCATGGACATTGCTGGATTCATTGCAGAGGCCAGACGTCGGAACGTATTCCGCGCTGCTGGCCTGTATGCCGGGTTTGCCTTTGTGGCACTGCAGCTTGCCGACATCCTGCTGCCCGCGTTCGGGCTTGCCGAGGATAACGTTTCCGTGCTCCTGCTCCTGATTGCACTCGGCTTTCCCCTGGTGCTGGTTGGCAGCTGGCTGGTGGAGGTCACGCCGGAGGGCGTGCGCATCACCACCCCCATCAGCGCCGAACAGCGCGCCCGGTTGAAGTCCGGAAGACTGGTGGACCTGGCCATTATTGTGCTGGCCCTGGGCGTCGGCTTCATGTACGTCGAGCGTTTCATCCTCAGTGAAGAGGGCACGACGACGCTTTTGGTGCCGGGTTCCGACGTCCCCAACAGTGACCCGCAGGAAGCGGTTCCGGTCGTCAAAGAGAATTCCATTGCGGTGCTGCCCTTTGACAACCTGTCCTCCTCGGAGGAAAACGCGTTCTTTGCCGCGGGCATACATGAGGACATCCTGAACAGCCTGTCACAAAATCCCGAATTGCTGGTCACCTCGCGTACCAGCACCCTGGCCTTTCAGAACACCACCCGATCGATTGCCGACATTGCCTCGGAACTGGACGTTGAGTACATCATGGAAGGTAGCGTCCGGCGCGCTGGAAACCGGGTACGCATCTCCGTGCAGTTGATCGAGGCGGAAACGGACCGGCACCTCTGGTCAGAAGCCTACGAGCGAACGCTGGACGATATCTTTGCGCTGCAGGTCGAGGTCGCAGAAGAGGTTGCCGCTGCCCTGGAAGTGCAGTTCGGCGGACCGCCACAGACTCCGAAGCCCGCCAATAGCGTCGCCGCTTACGACTTCTTTATCGAGGCGCGAGATCTCCTGGAAACCTACGAACCGGACAATCTTACCCGCGCCATCGAACTCTTCGAGGCGGCCATCGATGCCGACGCCAACTATGTTGATGCCTGGGCCGGATTATCTATTGCCCTCAACTCTCGCCGGTTCATCGGCGGTGCGAAGGAAGGTGATTCGGCTCGGACGGTCAGCGCTGCGGAACGTGCATTGTCGCTGGACCCGAACAACTGGTACGCCAATTCTGCCATGGCGCGCTATCTCGGCCAGCAGGACGTCGCGCGCTTTAATCAGGCAAACCGGTATTTCGAGACTGCAATCCTGCAGAATCCGAATGATGCCGACCTGCTGGTCTTCTATGGATTCTCTCTCTGGTGGCAGGGCCGGAGTGCGGATGCTGCCGATTACTTTAGCCGCGCCTTTCGTCGGGACCCGCTTTCCGCTGAAGCCAACATGGCCCGCGCCATGGCACTCGGCTGGCGGGGGCAGCGGGAAGATGCCGAAACCCACCTTCGCAGGGCGCTCAGGTTTGCGCCGAACAGCGCCTACATCGCGTGGTGGGCAGGTGCGATTTACCAGACGACGCTGTTTGATCAGTTCGGGGCCGCGCGGCAATTTCTGGACTCGCTGAAGTTGAATCCGGAATTCCTGCAGGGCTATGCGTGGCTCGCCGGGGTGGCGAGTCATCTGGGCAACTATGAGACGGCCGCATACTGGATCGACCGCGCTCGGGAGCTGTCGCCTCGAAGCACCGACGTGATGTTTCGGACCGGTGATAATCTTCTCGTTCAAAGGCGTTGGCAGGAGTTTCAGGAGCACCAACGGGAATGGGCATCGTGGGATGATTCGAACATGGTCGGCCGCGTTTACGCATCCGCCGTACACAGGGTTGAGGCTCAGATGGCCTGGGACAGGGAGGACATTCAGACGTTTCGAACCGAAACCCAGGCGGCCCTTGACGACGCGTTGACGTATATTCGTGACTCCAATGCAGACAGTTCCACCGAGGTCCACTTCTGGAATTCCTGGATGTTCATGGCCGCGGGCACCTATGCCGGTAACCTCGGCGACCGCGAACTGGCCCACCGAATGTTCCGCACCCTCGCGTCGTATCAGGAACAGGAGGTCAATCCTGTTGAGATTCAGCTGGTTATTACCCATGCTGGCCTCGGCGATCATGACAAGGCAATCGACTATCTCAATCGATTCATCGATCAGGGCTTCACGGCGACGCAGCACCTCCACGTGTACGGTGTGCTGACGGACGAACTGGGTACCTACGGCAATATCAAGAACAACGTGGGCTTTATCGACGCCGTTGCGCGCATGAACGTGAAGAATGCCGCGATACTAGCCCGGTTACGCGAAGAATTGCCCGGCTTCTTTCCGCCAGGTGGCTAATCTTCTGAACCACCGATAGCGCGTCGGTGCAGGTAAAGTGGGCTCAGGTATTGAACGGCCATCCCTGCCACCACAGGCTGGTCCGACCTGAGTAAGGTCGCGGCTACGCGCTGCCTATCCTCATTTGTCAGGCGGCTGAGCCAGTATGCTTGTGAACCTTGATAGATTTGATTTCCTGCTCTTCGCTTAGCTGTGCGCGATATAGATCACAACGTATCTGGAGGTTGAGCCAGAAACCTGGTGACATGCCGAAAAACTTCGCAAGTCTCAAAGCTGTGCTTGGAGTGATACCGCGTTTCCCATTGACAAGCTCATTGACTCGCTGATAGGGAACATGGATAGCATCGGCCAACTCACGTTGCGTGATTCCCATGGGTGCAAGGAACTCCTCCGACAGCATTTCACCTGGGTGAGTAGGTTCTCTCTGTTGTGGTATGCGGACCATATTTTCCTCTCACGCCTGTTCCCAGGAGGAGGGTCTAAGCTCTTCAAGGGCAGCGACCGGGTCAACCATGTCTCCGGCAAAAAGTGTAAAGGATGTCCCCGGTCAGGACCATTGATTTATGGCGCCCCGGGCAGGAGTCGAAGTATCGCGTGTAAGCCGCATGATAAGGCGCTTTGGTAAGTAGCTCCTGAAAGGATACCCCCATATATACCCCCAAAGTTAGGCGGCTGACGAGTAGATCGG
>JAQBUI010000064.1 GCA_027624035.1 Pseudomonadota bacterium
CATTTCTCTATGTCGATGGCGAACACGCGTTTGAGCCGTTGTGCCCAGGTCATTGAGTAAGTCTTGGGCATCTGCCGTTGCCACGGCGCCTCCCTCCTCGGCGATTCTCTCGGCCGCGCCTTTGCCGAGGCGCTACCGCCGCCGGTAATGAGTATGCTCTTGCCGTCAATCCGCCCCATGTCAATCATAATGTCGTTCCTGCCATATCCAGGGCCGGATTAGAAATCAGGTGGCTTGTCGAGCTTCCGACCACATTTTCAGGGAACTCGTTGCTGCCAGCTCCTTCGAACGGGCGTGGTAGCAGTTGGCCGCGACGGGATCAGCTGGACTGGCAAGTGGTGTCCGGATACAGTTCGGCCCGGTACAGGTAAACCCGATCGTCAATGCGCAATGAGATCCTGTCATTTTTACTCCGGCCCTTTACTCCGACCCCATTTTTTAGGAAAGATGTATGAAAGCGATCATTGTTGAAAGTGACCAGTCACTCACCTGGTCTTCCCGCGAACGCCCGAGTCCGGGAGACCACGAGGTGCTCATTGAGGTGTATGCGACGGCAATCAACCGGGCGGACCTGATGCAGCGTCGCGGCTTCTATCCACCGCCTGCCGGTGCTAGTGAGGTGATGGGGCTGGAATGTGCGGGTGTAGTGGCCGGGACCGGATCATCGGTGAGCAGGTGGAAGGAAGGTGACCGGGTCTGTGCCCTGTTGGCAGGCGGTGGATACGGTGAGTTTGCGACTGTCGACGAGGGCAGCGTGTTGCCCATACCGGATTCCCTGGACTTCGTTGGCGCAGCCGCACTGCCTGAAGTATTTGCCACTGCCTGGCTGAATCTTTTTATGGAAGCTGGACTGAAGCCAGGGGAAAGGGTTCTGCTGCATGCGGGTGCGAGCGGCGTAGGCACTGCTGCGGTGCAGTTGTGCCGTAGCTTCAACAATCCTTCGTTCGTGACGGCCGGTACGGCAGAGAAAATCAACGCATGCATTGACCTCGGTGCTGCTGGCGGAGGCATTCGTCACAGTGACGCGCTGTGGGATGAAGTCAGAGCGTTTTCAGGGAAGCAGGGTATCGACGTGATCCTGGACCCCGTTGGCGCAGGATATCTTGCTGACAACATTGGCGTGCTGGCCATGAATGGTCGCCTGGTGCTTATTGGCCTGATGGGTGGTGCCAGAGGGGAGATTGATCTCTCGATGCTGATGGGCAAGCGTGCCCGAATCATCGGCTCGACACTGCGGGCACGGCCTGTCGCAGAAAAAGCGGCCATTATCGGCCAGCTCTACGAGAAGGTGTGGCCAAAACTCGGTAGCGGTGAGATCAGGCCAGTCATCGATACGACGTTCCCGATTGAGGACGCAGGCGCCGCCCACGAACGGGTAGCCTCGGATGAAACCATCGGCAAAGTGGTACTGCTCGTCAAGTCATGAAGTCGAAGTGATGAACAGCCGAGTGGGGAGCAGCGGCTCGGGGCCGTGCAATTAACCCGGACCGGTCGCCTTCGTCAGATTTCGGCGACGTCTTCTGCCTGAAAGCCCTTGTCTGTTTCCGAAATCGTAAACTCTACCCGCGCCCCTTGTTTCAGCGTGCGATAGCCCTCGCCCCGAATCGAACGAAAATGTACGAAGACATCGTCTCCACCTTCTCGCTCGATAAACCCGAACCCCTTGGCGTCGTTAAACCACTTAACGGTGCCTGATTGTCTCTCAGACATAGCCACAACCTCTTTGTATTAATTCTTATTCTTGTCCCCTGATCTCAAGATGATTTCAAATCATCTAACGACCCGACTGCCCCCGAGACATTTGTCCAGCCGACTTGAAGGACTCGCGGCACGACGCAAAAGACCAGTCTCCGGCATTAAGACACAAAGTTGAGGCGCGTGTCCAAATCTTTTTGTGGCGCATGGCATGCCATATATTTGGAGGGTTGAAAGGGATTATTCAAGCTCTACAACGTCTGCTCGCTGCTGGCGAAGCTTTGCCAGGGCCGAGCGGATCTCGGTGAGTTTGTCCCGCTCCTTGGCAACCACTTCGGGCGGGGCTTTCTCGACGAAGTTCTTGTTGCCAACCTTACCCTCGGTTCGCTGTTGTTCCTTCTCCTTGCGCTCAATTTCCTTGTCGAGGCGCGCAATTTCTGCATCCTTGTCAATCAGGCCAGCCAGAGGTACCAGCAGTTCCATCTCGCCGATCAGATGAGTAGAGGCGGGCGGCTTTGGTGCATCCGGCTCCAGCCAGCCAATGTCCGACGGGCGAATCAGGAACGTCAACAGACTGCGATACTCCTCAAGACGTCGTTGATCCTCATCGCTGCCGTTGCTGAAGATGACCGGAATGGGTTTCGCGAGGGATATATCCATTTCACCACGGATGTTGCGGGAGCCGGTGACCACATCCTTGATCCATGCCACATCGGAGATCGCCTGTTCGTCGATTCTGGCAGCGTCGGATTCCGGGTACGCCTGCAACATGATGGTCTTGCCCTGGCTTCGGACCTGGGCTGGTATCTGCTGCCAGATTTCTTCCGTCATGAATGGGATGAACGGGTGGGCAAGCCGTAGGATCTGCTCCAACACGCTCAGCAGGGTATAGCGTTTGGCTTCGATCAGGTCGGCGGGAACGTCCGGTGAGTTGAGAATAGGCTTGGTCAGTTCAACGTACCAGTCACAGAACTCATCCCAGATGAATTCATACAGGGCCTTGGCCGCCAGATCGAATCGATAGGTTTCCATCGCCTGATTAACCGCGGCAATGGTCCTGTGAAGTTCCGCGACGATCCATCGGTCCACGACGTCTGCCGCCTCATCGTTCTGGCTGAAGGGCTTGTCTGCAGTATTCAGAAAGACATAGTTGGCCGCGTTCCAGAGCTTGTTGCAGAAGTTCCGGTAGCCCTCCACCCGGTTCATATCAAACCGGATCGTGCGGGACCGGGTGGCAATGGCATAGAACGTAAAACGCAGCGCGTCGGTTCCGAACGCCTTGATCCCGTCGGGAAATTCCTTGCGGGTATTCTTCGCGATGCGCTCGGCCATCCTGGGCTGCATCAGGTTGTCGGTTCGCTTGGCGATCAGATCGTCCAGGGAAATGCCGTCGATGATGTCGAGAGGGTCCAGGCCGTTGCCTCTTGACTTCGACTGTTTCTGGCCCTCGGCGTCGGTCACCATGCCGGTCACGTAGATCTTTTTGAATGGCACTTCACCGATGAACTTGAGTGTCATCATGATCATTCTGGAGACCCAGAAAGTAATGATGTCGTGCCCGGTAACCATGACGTCGGTTGAATGGAATGTCTCAAGCTCCGGCGTCTGTTCCGGCCATCCGAGCGTTGAGAACGTCCACAATGCCGATGAAAACCAGGTGTCCAGCACGTCGTCATCCTGAGACAGCACAACGTCGTCAGAAAGGTCGTGCTGTGCCCGCGCCTCCTGTTCGCTTCGGGCAACGTAGACGTTGCCATCTGCGTCATACCAGGCCGGAATCCGATGGCCCCACCATTGCTGGCGCGAGATATTCCAGTCCTGGATATTACGCATCCAGACAAAGTAGGTGTTTTCGTAGTTCCTGGGTACAAATTCGATGTCACCGTCCTCGACCGCCTTGATGGCAGGCTCGGCGAGAGGTTTGATCTTCACGAACCACTGGTCGCTCAGATAGGGCTCGATCACGACGCCGCTACGTTCCCCCCGGGGGACTGGCAGTTTGTGATCCTCGGTCTTCTCGAGCAGTCCGAGGCGCTCCAGGTCGGCAACTACAGCCTTGCGTGCCTCAAAGCGGTCCAGTCCCCGATATTTTTGAGGTGCGTTGTCGTTGATGGTGGCGTCGTCGTTCAGGATGTTGATCAGGGCAAGCTCATGGCGCTGGCCCATGTCATAGTCGTTGAAATCATGTGCTGGCGTGATCTTGACGCAGCCGGTGCCGAACTCACGGTCAACATAGGGGTCGGCGATGACCGGGATTCGCCGGTCCGTCAGGGGCAGAATAACTTCCTTGCCGACGAGTCCCGTGTAGCGCTCATCGTCGGGGTGTACTGCCACCGCGGTGTCGCCAAGCATCGTCTCCGGCCTGGTAGTGGCGACGATCAGATACTGGTCCGGCGTATCAGCGAGCGGGTAGCGCAGATGCCAGAGATGGCCCGGTTCCTCTTCGGACTCCACTTCAAGGTCAGACAGCGAGGTCTTCAGCACCGGGTCCCAGTTCACAAGGCGCTTGCCCCGATAGATCAACCCGTCTTCATACAGCCGAACGAATACCTCAAGGACGGCCCGGGACAGGCCCTCATCAAGTGTGAAACGCTCGGTTTCCCAGTGCAGGGATGCACCCAGACGCCGCAATTGGCTGGTAATGGTCCCGCCGCTCGTCTCTTTCCACTCCCATACGCGCTCCAGGAACTTTTCGCGGCCAAGATCGGTGGGTCTCTTGCCCTCTGCGGCCAGTTGTTCCGTGACAATCATCTGGGTGGCGATACCAGCGTGATCGGTGCCCATTTGCCATAGCGTGTTGTCGCCCTTCATCCGATGAAAACGTATGAGAGAGTCCACCAGAGAATGCTGAAAGGCGTGGCCCATATGCAGCGTGCCGGTCACATTCGGCGGAGGAATTGCAATGCTGAACGGTGTGCCGTTGCCACTGGGGGCGAAATAGTTGTTCGTCTCCCAGGTTTCATACCAGGCCTGTTCAATATCCTGAGGTTGATACTTGTCCATATACTCTGGCGCGCCTTCGGATTACAGCGGGATGTCGGAAAGAGGAGCGGCGATTATACCCAAACCCTATGACTTGTCAGCGTTCCCTTTTCCCCGGCCAGAGTCCAGGTCAGGCCTGAGGTCATTGAGTATCGAATTGAGCTGGTCGGTCAGCTCGTTTCTCAGGCGATCGGTGATTTCCTTCGAGTATTCGGCAACCAGGTCATCAACGACCTTTTCCGCCCCCTGTCGCAGGGCAGTTTCTGACGGGATCGGAGGGTCTCCAAACAGATCAATGGTGTCCGGATCATAGTCCGGCCCATGGTCCTTGGCGACGCGCCGGGGCGCTCGAAGCGGCATAGCCGGGTCGAAGACCACGTCATGGAGCAGAGGGATGCCGTCTTCGTCACTGTTCAGTGATTCCGGTGATTCGTCCTCTGGTTTGTCTTTATCATCCATTGGATCTGGCCGGGATTGAATGGTATTCCAGCGCGTACCCCCGGTCTCTATAGAACTTGTAGCTCTCCCGGGCCTTGTCGCGCCTATTCTGATCTACCGGTACCACCTCTGCAACCCGATCAAACCGGCTGAAGAACGAAGGGATGTCACCGGACAGGTTGATCAGAACCTGCTGGTGCTCTTCTGGTTCTTCGTTGACTCCAATTCTGACTGGTGCGGCCACGGCCTTACCCGATGGTGTACCGTATCGAGAGTGTGGAACAAATCGGTCGGGTTGATAGTTCCACAACATTTCATCCAGGGCCTCAGCTGTCGCAGCGTCTCCGGTGTGGATATGGATCTGGTAACCCCTTCGATAGATCATGCCGGTCAGACGACAGGCAAACTGCAGTTCGGTTTCGCCGTCGCTGATTTGATAGAAGTCGATTCGGGTCATGCCACCTGATCGTTCAGATATTGGGTCAGCAGTGGAATGGGGCGGCCGGAGTAGCCCTTGCCTGGCCCTGATCCGGTATAGCCGGTCCCAGCGATGTCCAGGTGTGCCCAGCGGTATTTCCTGGTATAGCGGGCCAGAAAGCAGGCGGCCGTAATCGCGCCGGCTTCCTTTCCGCCCACGTTGCTCATATCGGCGAAGGGGCTCGCCAACTGGGGCTGGTACTCTTCCCAGATAGGTAGCCGCCACACCCGGTCATGGGCCTGGGTTCCTGCACGGGTGATCGCATCGGCCAGGGCGTCGTCGTTGGCAAACAGGCCCGTCGCAACGGAACCAAGCGCAGTGACGCAGGCGCCTGTCAGGGTGGCGACGTCAATGACGCTGGCGGGGTTGAAGCGGTCGATGTAGGTCAGTGTGTCACACAGTACAAGGCGTCCCTCGGCATCGGTGTTGAGGATTTCCACGGTCTGTCCGGACATGGTTGTGACGATGTCACCAGGGCGACTTGCACCACCTGAGGGCATGTTTTCGGCCGCGGCGATGGCCGCTACCACATTCAGGCGAAGCCCCTGTCGGGCCACGGCCGCGATGGTGCCCAGAACGCTTGCGGCGCCGCACATGTCGTAGGTCATCTCTTCCATACCAGCCCGGGGTTTGAGGCTGATGCCGCCGGTATCAAAGGTGATGCCCTTGCCAACGATGATGTGGGGCCTTTCCGTCTTCTCGGTGCCCTGATACTGCAGGATGATCAGCTTGCCGGGTTGGTCGCTGCCCTGCGAGACAGAAAGAAACGCACCCATGCTGAGTGCCGCAAGATGTTCTTCGTCGAGTATATCGACTGCGAGATTGCTGTATTGACTGGCCAGGGCCGTGGCCTGTTCTGCGAGGTATGTCGGATGGCAGATATTCGGTGGTGTGTTGGCTACGTCCCGGCCAAGTCTGATGCCCACAGTCAGAGCACTCCCCCTCGTGATTCCTTCCTGCACCTGGCCTGCTTCGTCCCGGTCCTGGGCAAGGAAATCAAGCTTTTCAGGTCCTGTTGCGGCCGGGGGGTTGCTCTTCATGGCCTGATAGCTGTACAGGTTCTGTTCAAAGATCTCGATCAGCCGGCTGACTTTCCAGGCTGCTGATCGATCCTGACAGGTCACCTCCGCAAGGCAGCAAAGTACAGATCTTGCGTGGGTAGTCTTCAGCTGGTTGATCGTAGCGCCAGCGGCCAATGACAGTCTTGTCACATCCACCGTGTCGGCTTTGCCGAGGCCAACCAGCAATATCCGTGGCGTATTGACGCCGGGGACGTCGTGCAGCAGCAGTGTCTCGCCAGGGCCGCCTTTGATATCTCCCCGTTTGATGATCTTCGTGAGGTAACCTCCACTTGCCAGGTTCAATTGGCGTCCAGAGGTGGAGAATCCGCCCTCTTCAAAGATCGGGATCACAACACATTGCGCCCGCGATTTCTCCGGTTGACCCAATTTTGATGCGTAGTCCATGCGATGTCCTGGCCTGAAAAAGTGGATGAGTGGACCTAATATAACGGCTTACGATCCCGAAATCTTATGCGGCCGGTCCGGTTATCGTTCACGTCGAGGCGTCCTCCCGCGCACCAGAAGCATTCTTGCCAAGGTAGACCACCCGGGTGCTGGAGGCAATATCGTGCCAGGCAAGATGCTCCCTGTTCAATACTACCCACAGAAAACCGAGGCCCATGGCCGCAACGGACAGGGTCGCGAAAAAGAACCTCTTGATACAGTCTTCAAGACAAGGTGTTGCCTGATTTTCGTCGACTACCCGTATCTTCCATACCTGCATCCCCAGCGTCTGACCCCTGAAGTGCCAGAAATAGATGTAGAAGGCGGCCAGTTCGAAATACAGGAATAGCTGAAATACGGGTCCTGAGACCTCGGCGCCATCCATGACCATGGCCACGATGAGTGTGGTACTGAGCATCCAGATCGCGACGATCAGGAAGCCGTCATAGATCATTGCGGCGAGACGACGGATGAGGTTGGCGTTGGGGTAGGTCATGACGGGCGATGGTAGCGCAGATTGGTCTCGCCGTTCACGAAAACATCGACTGGCCAGGGGCTTTCATGGAAGTTCACTGGTACAAGGTGCACGCGTGAACACTTCCCTGCACGACAAGGGCGTGACCGACCCGGGCACGCTAAGGGCTTTCATGGAAGTTCTGGCCGCACGCTGTGCCGTCCGGAAAACTTCCCGGCACGACAACGGCGTGCCCGACCCCGGCACGCTGAGGGCTCCTCATATCTGGGCGTGGGCGACTTTGGCGCAATTGGCCCGACCCCGGCACGCTGAGGGCTCCTGGCGTTTCAGCGGAAGTTCCGACTAGAATGCGCCTTGCCGATCCATCGTGGCGAGCCCATGGCCCAGATCATCGTTGAGGGACTGTCAAAGTTCTTTCAGGTCGCAGAACGGCGGCCCGGTCTCTGGGGCGCTGTATCCGGGCTGCTGCGCCGTGATCATCGCTCGGTGGCTGCCCTTCAGGATGTCAGTTTCGAGATCAATGCCGGTGAACTCGTGGGTTATATCGGCCCAAACGGCGCTGGCAAGTCCACAACCATCAAGATTCTGTCGGGTATTCTGGTCCCGACGGCCGGTCGTTGTGAGGTCCGTGGCAGAGTCCCATGGCTTGAGCGACATCAGCACGTAGCCGACATTGGTGTGGTGTTTGGACAGCGGAGTCAGCTCTGGTGGGACCTGCCGGTGATGGAATCATTTGACCTGTTGCGGGACATCTACCGGGTGCCAGCGTCCGAGTACCGGGATACCCGTGATCAACTGATTGCCGAGATGTCGATTGAGCCGCTGTTGGCAACACCCGTGCGCCAGCTCAGCCTCGGCCAGCGCATGCGCTGCGATCTTGTGGCGTCACTGCTGCACTGTCCCAGCATCCTGTTTCTTGACGAACCGACCATCGGCCTGGATGCCGTCTCAAGACTTGCGCTGCGTCACTTTATCCGCCGCATCAATCGGGAGCGGGGAACCACGATCATCCTGACGACTCATGATATGGATGACATCGAGGCCCTGTGTGAACGAGTTATTGTCATCGGTCGGGGTACGATTTTGAGTGATGGACCGCTCGCCGGGCTGCGGGAACAACTGGACCCGGAACGGCGCATGAAAGTCGAACTGGTCAATGACGAGCGTTTTGACGTAGAGCATGCCCGGGTGATCAGCCGGGAAGGTACGATGCTGCAGCTGTCATTCGATCCCAGGCGCATCACGACGCCGGAGTTGATCCGCCGAATCAGTGAATCCCATGAGGTCCGTGACCTGCTCGTAGAGTACCCACCCATTGAAGAGTTGATCGCGAAGCTGTACGCGGACAGCGCTGACAGCAAGCCTGCTGTGATTGAACCCAGTGCCTAGCGTGCCCCGTGTCTAGTACGTACTTTAGTGCTTACGTTGCCGTGATCAGTGCACGGTATCGAGGCCTGCTTCAGTACCGGGCGGCCGCGTTTGCCGGGTTCGTGACCCAGCTCTTCTGGGGCTGTATCAAGATCATGATCATGTTCGCGTTCTTTGCCGCGAGCGATGAGCCGCAACCCATGAGTATCGTCGAGGTCGTATCCTATATCTGGCTGGGCCAGGCGATGCTCGGCATGTTGCCATGGAGCATTGATAAAGACATTGAGGCCATGATTCGCTCTGGCGATGTCTCCTACGAGTTGGTCCGGCCGCTCGATCTTTACACATTCTGGTTCTGCCGGACGATCGCACTGCGCACTGCCACCACCACGCTGCGTGCCATACCCATGGTGATCTTTGCGATGATCGGGTTGCCTCTGGTCGGTGCAGTGGACTGGGCGCTGCTGCCGCCAGCGGACCTCATCACTTTCCTGGCTTTTGTGATCTCGCTGGGTTGTGCGCTCATGCTGGCCTGTGCCTTCACCATGCTGATGCATGTCGTACTGGTCTGGACGATTTCCGGTGAGGGGTTGAATCGCTTCATTCCGGCGATCGTGAACGTTTTCTCGGGAATGATCGTTCCGCTGCCGCTGTTCCCGGACTGGATGCAGGGTTTCCTCGAGTGGCAGCCATTCCGTGGTCTGGTAGATGTACCTTTTCGGATCTACACGGGAAATATCCCGCTGGGAAGTGCCGCTCCGGATGTGGCGCTGCAACTGCTGTGGGCGGCAGTTTTCATCTGGCTGGGCCGCCGGATGCTGACCGGGAGCATGCGTCGGATGGTGGTGCAGGGTGGATAGTACTCGCAGCCCAGAGGGTGCCCGTGGTGGCTTTGCAGAGAATGTTGCGCTGTACGGGCGTTATATCTCGATCTCCATCATGTCCCAGATGCAATACAAACTGTCGTTCCTGCTGGCGGTGGTCTCACAGCTGCTGGTCACCAGCCTTGGTGTACTCGGGATCTGGGTGATGTTCAGCCGGTTTGGTTCCCTCGGTGGCTGGGGGCTGCATGAGGTCCTCGTGTTCTACGGCCTGGTCAATGTGGCCTTTGCGATTGCCGACGCCCTGGCAACAGGGTTTGACCGATTTGGCAGTGAATACATCCGTCAGGGCGGGTTCGATCGTCTGTTGTTGCGGCCTCGCTCCGTGTCGCTGCAGTTGCTGGGGCATGAACTGGCGCTGCGCCGGCTTGGCGGATTCACCCAGGGGCTCATCGTTCTGACCTGGGGCCTGGGTCACCTTGATGTCCCGTTCGATCCCGCCACGCTCCTGTTCACGTTGTACATCATTGGCTGCGCGGTTTGTCTGTTTCTGGCGATCTTCATACTTCAGGCGACGCTGTCGTTCTGGACCGTGGAATCCATTGAGTTGATGAACACCATGACCTACGGCGGTGTGGAGGCGAGTCAGTATCCAATGTCGATTTACGAGCCCTGGTTTCGTCACTTTTTCACGTTCGTGGTGCCGCTCGCCTGCGTGACCTACTTCCCGGTGCTCGTTCTGCTCGGCCGGGATGATCCTGTCGGCACATCCCGATGGTTTCAGATGCTGTGCCCTCTGGCCGGGCCGATCTTTCTGATGGTGTCCATTCAGGTATTCGAACGTCTTGGAGTACGGTACTACACCTCGACGGGAAGCTGAGAACTCGACTTGGTTGCCCGGAATCGTGTACCGTCTGCGTCGTCCAAACACGGGAATGCCACTCTTGATCAGAATCCTGTTCGTCTCCTTGTGCTGCTTGTGCTGCGTATGCGGGCCCGCTCTGTCGGAGGAGATAGACCGGGCGAGCTTTGCGCAGTATCTCGACCGGGTTCAGCAGCAGGCGATCAGCCAGGGCATCTCGGAGAGGACTGTCTCGACGGCGTTTGAGGGACTCCTGCCGGACCCGCGGGTGATCACGTTCGACCGCCGCCAGCCGGAGTTTGTGCAGACCTTTGAGCAGTATCTGAACGCACGGGTCAGTACTGCCAGGGTCGCCGAGGCCCGGGAGCAATTCGTAGCGAACCGCAGCATGCTCCGGAAGATCGCCGCTGACTACGGGGTGGATCAGGAGTATCTCGTGGCATTCTGGGGCCTGGAGTCGAGTTTTGGGCGGTACCAGGGCAAGTACGACATCATCAGATCTCTGGCGACCCTGGGCCACGATCCCCGGAGAACGACCTTTTTTACCCGTGAATTACTGGCAGCGCTGCGCATTCTGGATGAAGGTCACGTGCCTCGTGCACAGTTCATGGGTGGCTGGGCGGGTGCCATGGGTCAGAATCAGTTCTTGCCATCCACATTCCTGAATTATGCGGTGGACTATGACGGCGACGGACGCAAGAACATATTCAGCGATCGGCAGGATGTATGGGCGTCGATCGCCAATTACCTGGCCCGGCATGGATGGATTCAGGGCGCCGGCTGGGGGACGGCGGTCTCGGTCCCGGGGGGGCTGGACCTCGATGCGCTGGCGCCGGAGTCGATACCGACCGGTTGTCGGGCGCTTCGGGGCCATACTCGAAAGATGGTGCCATCGGAGTGGCGCGAGAGGGGCATCGACGTTGCCGCTGGCATTCTGGATGAAGATGCCCCATGGGCTCTGATCCGGCCGGATGAGAACGAGACCAAAAGCTATCTAGTAGGCGGCAATTTTCGGGCCATTTTAAGCTACAACTGTGCCAACAAGTACGCGGTATCCGTTGGACTGCTCGCAGACCTGATTAGAGAGGGCGACTGACACGAGCCCCTCATGGCTGTATCTTCATGAAGCTGGCCTCGGTCTCGGCCACGAGATCTCCATTGTCGATCCGATACATGCGCCCCTGCATCAGAACCAGCCTGGCACGCTCACGAATACAGACGCCTTCCAGACGGACCGTGGTGCCTACAGGCAGTGGGCCCTTGTAGCGAATGTCACACTTGGCGGTATAGGCGCGAGACCCCTTTAAGAACATCCAGTTGGCCATCACGTCATCGAGTGCGCTGAATATGATGCCGCCGTGGGTCACGCCGTCGTAGCCACAATGCTGTGGCAACGGTGTGAATTCCGACCGGCAGATATCGTCATCAAGCCGGAAAGTCAGCTGCAGCCCAATGGGGTTGGCCGGACCGCAGACAAAACAATGGCTTGCGTCCAATGGCCCGGTCATCTATACCGCCAGGATGAAGTCATGGGATGACGACCATAGACAAGCACGCGAGGCCGGTCCCCATGGCTGCCCCGACGATCACGTCAGTCGGGAAGTGTACTCCCAGCAACAGCCGGGAAGCGCCAACAGCGGCACTCCAGAGGTACAGAAGGAAAAATTCCGGACCAAAGCTCAACACGACAAGCGTCGTGGTCAGGAAGGCTGCAGAGGTATGACCGGATGGGAAACTGAATTCGTCCTGGGCGTTGATATGGCTCCGGTAGCCGGATACGACCTTGGCCGGACGACGTCGCTTGAAGACGTTCTTGGCGAAGTAGTAGATGCCCCGTTCCAGCGTAAAGGCAGCGGCCATTATCAGGAAGAACTGTCCGGCGATGGGGAAACTGTAAAACGCAAATGGTGCGACCCCGATCAGTGGATAGCACCATCCGTCAGCCGACCTTGAAATGCAACAAGCCACCCTGACAAGCACTGCATGTATCTCGGCACTGGATACGCGCCGGAATGTATCAACATCCCACTGATGAACTGACTGGAGCAATTGCACACCTTTCATATGGCGTCCGATACTAGCGCTCATGGATGAAACCAGTGTTAAGTCAAAATTCAGATCAGGTATTCAAGCCCGTTAATCTGTAGATGATTCTGTTCAGGAACCTGACGACCGGGTTGTCTGTGACCACATCCCACAGAGACTCTCGGAACAGTATCTGTGGAATCCTGTCTTTGATTTCCTCATGTAACTCCGGCAACTGTGACCAGTGTACGCCTTGTTTATAGTGATGTGCAGTGTGATAGCCAAGATTTCCCGTCAGCAGATTGAACAGGGGATTGAGATTATTGTAGGAAGCCTCGAAGTCATCTGCGGTATCGAGGCCGGCGTGATGGTCATAGGTTGCCCAGGCCGTGATCAGAAGGCCAGTGATCATCGGAAGAATGAACACGAACAGTGCCTGAACGGGCTGATACCAGGTCAAAATGCCCAGCAGCAGCAGCGTGACCAGTGTGCAGATCAGATGGGTCCGGTACAGACGAGGGTGTTTCCGCCCGACCTGGTAACCGCGATAGTAGGCTGTCGCCGCGACATCAAGGGTGTACTCCAACGCGCCCATCGTAGAACCATCCGCTCGCTTCCAGCGACTCTCGTCCCGGGACTGGTCCAGGTAGTGATGGTGGTGGCCGAGAACATGGTGGAGCAGCCAGAGGTGGGTTGTGACGCCGGTGTGAAATGCGTAGCTCAGTTCAAGCAGTCGGTTGAGGGGTTTGAAGCGATACGTCGGGATGTGCTGGTGGTGGTGGTTCCACGCACAGATACAACCCTTGGGAAAAATACCAAGCAGAAAATACAGGCCGAGCAGCACCACGCTGTCGACGCTAAAATAGACGACGAAATCCAGGCAGGTCAGGAAGATAATCAGGATGGACGGTAGCCTGTCTGCGCTGTTTCTGAACACCATGTACTGCTGTTTCCTGATGGGGTGCAAGCTGCACTCGACTTCGAGGGCGCATGGTATAAGCGCTCCTGATAAATGTAAACCGTCGGAAAGTGGCCACGCAACGCAACATATGATGAGATGATGAGGCATGGATTCAGATAGTGACTTACACGAGGTTCGGGAGATTGTCATGACCAGAGTGCGATCAGAAGCGGGCACCGGAACATCTGGTTTGTTTGCGGTGATGTTGGGAACAGTCCTGCTGTTGACGGCCTGTGTCACGTCTGAACCATCGCGTCCCGCCGCCGGAGCCATTGACATCAGAACCAGCGCGAACGACGATCGGGAATACCGCTATCTCGTGCTGGACAACGAGCTTCGCGTGCTGCTCATCTCCGATGCCGATGCAGACAAGTCGGCAGCTTCGCTCAGCGTCTTCCGTGGGAACTATGATGATCCTCCCGGGCATCCCGGCCTCGCGCACTTTCTGGAACATATGCTGTTTATCGGGACGCAGAAATATCCGGAGCCCGATGGTTACTTCAGCTTTGTCCAGTCACATGGTGGTAACTCCAATGCCTATACGAGCACCGAACACACCAACTATTTTTTTGACATTCAACCAGAACAGTTTGACGAGGGATTGGACCGGTTCGGCTGGTTCTTCATTGCGCCGAGCTTTGACGCCGAATATGTGGAGCGGGAGAAAAATGCTGTGGATTCGGAATACCGTCTCAGGGTCAAGGAGGACAGCTGGAGAGGTTTGATGGCAAGCAAGCTTGCGGTCAACCCGGCGCATCCTTTTTCGAAGTTCAGTATCGGTAATCTCGAGACCCTCGGGGCTGGCGTGCACCAGGCTTTGCTTGAATTCTTCGACCAGGAGTACTCGGCGAATCAAATGGGCCTGGTGGTACTGGACAGGCGGCCACTGGATGACATCGAAGCGCTCGTCCGGCCCATCTTTGAGCAAATAGAGAATCAGGAACTCACACGCTCAAAAACAGAGGTGCCACTGTTTGCCCCCGGTCAGTTGCCAGCCGTGCTCACCCATCAGACGCTCCAACAGAATGACTCCGTCGTATTCAACTTTCCGCTGCCACTTCTGGATCAGCACTATCGCGAAAAACCCGGCGCATATCTCGCCAATCTGCTCGGGCATGAAGGGCAGGGCAGTCTGCACCGGGTCCTGACAGAGCGGGGCTGGATTACCGCCCTCGGTGCCGGCGCATCCCGAACGGACGACAAGACCAGCCTGATGTCTATCGATATCTCTTTGACGCCGCAAGGGCGCAACCATGTGCCGGAGATTGCCGGGCTGGTATTTGACTACATCGAACTGTTACGAGGCCAGCCCCCGGAACGGTGGCGCTACAATGAACAGGCGAAGGTCGCAGAACTGGCGTTTCGATTCCTGGAGCAGGCCCCTGCCGCCGACACCGTTGTGAGGCTGTCTCCGGAACTCGCTACCTATCCCGCCAGAGACCTGCTGACTCAGGCATATCTGATGGAGGCGTTTGATGCCGAGCTCATCAGGGCCTGCCTCTCTTATCTCAGGCCGGACAATGTGCTGATGGAGTTGATCGGACCGGATGTTCAGACGACTGATGTCGAGAGGTGGTTTCAGGTGGGGTACAGCCTCGAACTGACGCCCATCCCGATGGCGCAAACCAGCGCCCGAGACCTGCAACTGCCTGAACCCAATCCGTATCTGCCCGAAGACCTTGAGATTGGTGCGGATGACCCGGCGCTCCCGGCGCTGGTGACGGGCGACGCAGCAGCCGAGGTCTGGCTGGATGTTGACAACGAATTCAGCGTACCCCGGGCAACGATCAACATCAGTTTCAGAAATGAAGGTGGCCTCGTGTCCCTGGACGACCGGGTTATGGCTGACCTCTACGGGCGGCTTGTGATCGACCGGCTCAACACGCTGTCTTACCCGGCGTTGCTCGCCGGGCTGGCCTATGACCTTGCGACGCCACCCAGGGGATTCCGTGTCTCTATCAGCGGTTACCACGACAAGCAACTCGTGCTGCTGGACGCGGTGCTCGACGCGTTCGCGGATCTGGACATTGACCCCGAGCGGTTCGATGTTCTGAAGGCGGATTCGCTCCGGGCCCTGCGCAATGCCAGCTCGGACCTGCCTTACCTTCAGGCCCGGCGTGCACTCAATGATCTGCTGCTGTCATCGAGCTGGCCGACAGAAGCACAGGCGGACTTTCTGGAGTCTGTCTCGCCTGAGGCTTTGACGCAATGGCGCAATAAGAGACTTGGTGGACTGGATGTGCTGGCGCTGGTGCACGGCAATGTCTCGCCTGAAGACGTGCCAGATCTGCTGGAAGTGCTGAACCGACATCTTGAGCTCAAGGATATCCAGCCAGCAGTTCCCACCGTCCGGGACATTGACAGTGCCTGGAACCATGAGGTGACCATCGATCATAACGACTCAACTATGGTGCTGCATCTTCAGGACCCGGACGACAGTTTCAGGTCCCGGGCGCTGTCCTCCCTGATGACCCAGCTCCTGCGAAGCGAATATTTCTCATCACTGCGAACCCGGCAACAGCTGGGTTACGTTGTCGCAGCGCTTGCCACGCCGGTCTATTACCGGGGTGGTGTCACGTTCCTGATTCAGTCACCGGTTGCGCCAGTGAATGTTCTGGAAGAGCGGACCCGGGACTTTATCGATCAGCAGGTTGAGGTGCTGGACACGATGGATCAGCAGACGTTTGATGCCCACAAGGCGGGTCTCATCAGTCTGTTGACAGAAACCGATAAGAATCCCGGGGAGCGCAGTGCACGGTTCTGGTCTGATCTCGATCAGAACGTGACAACGTTTGACAGCCAGGCACAGATTGCGGACGAGGTGGCCAGGCTCTCCATGGATGACATGCGGACGTTTATTGCCGATCTCTCGCGACGGATTGGGGATCAGCGATTGCTGGTGTACAGCCGTGGCCGGTTCGAAGCGGGCGCTGTCACTGGAGCGCCCCTTTGATGACGGCGTTGCCGGCAGGTCGCGGGTTCGGCCCGGTGCGGGCAGTCAGAGCAGTCGCACTGATGCTGGTTAGCTGTCTGCTTGCCCCGGCGATGGCTGCGGCCAATGATGGGCCCTGGTCCATGTCGATGGCCTACGCTGACCGCCTGAAGTCGGTCGCTGGTGACGGCGTGTGTATAGCGATCGCGGTGGTGAAAGAAGGAAATCTTGAGCGATATGTCGCTGGTGGCTGCGATTCGGGGGCAATGTATCAGATTGGTAATCTGACCGAGGTCTTCACCGGTTTGCTGCTGGCCGATGCGATTGCCAGGGGCGAAGTCACCCTGGAGACACCCATTTTTGATCTGCTCCCGGACGCTGCTGGAATGAACAGGGCAGTGACGATGGTCCATCTGGCGACGCACTTCTCAGGGTTGCCCTACCTGCCGGACAACATCAGGATGCTGAACTCGGACCCCTTCAGGAACTATGACGACCGGAGTTTGTTGTCGTTCCTGCGTCGACATCAGTCGAACTACGCGCCGGGTGAACGATTTCTCTATTCCTCTCTGGGTATGGGATTGCTCGGATATCTGCTCGAACAGGCGAGCGGCCTCGAGTATGGGGACCTCATCGAGCAAAGGGTGAGTTTGCCACTGGGTTTGACTGCAACGATGGTGAACACCGACCAGGCCCGTCAGGGGCTCGTGTTGCAGGGGCACAGCAACGTCTTCACGCCTGTATCCGTCTGGCGATTCGAGGTGCTGGCCGGAGCCGGTGCGCTTTACTCAAGCCTGGATGATCTGGTGCTGCTGGTGCAGGCAAGCCTCGCTGCGCCCCAGGGCGCTCTGGGTCAGAGTCTCGCGTTGACCCAGAAGGTTCAGCGACAGGTGCTGGGCAAGGAAAGCGGCGTCGGGTTGGGATGGCTGGTATCCGGCCTCGAGTCGCCACGCTACTGGCATGCGGGATCGACCGGCGGGTTCAAGTCGTTCTTAGGGTTTGATCCAATGAAGGACCTCGGCGTGGTGGTACTGGCGAACGCCCAGATCAGTGAGGTCAACGAGTTGGGGAGCTATCTGCTGGGAATGACCGCCTCACTGCCGGAGATTGCCACAGAGGAATTGATCGGGCCCCATCGTGATCTGGTTGGACGGTATCGATTCGCTTCCGATCATGTGTTTCGAGTGACCTCCGATGGCGCAAGCCTGTTTGGCCAGTCACCCAACCAGACTCGCCTTGAATTGACTCCGAGCAGCCAGGACCGGTTTCAGGTCAAGGGAAGCGACGTGTTTGTGGAGTTTGATCGAAACTTCGTCGGCCAGGTGATCCAGCTCAAGCTGCTGGAAGATCGTCGCAAGCAGGTGGCTGTTCGGGAGGGCATGGAAGGCGAGCGCGAACTGCTCCGGGTTTCCGTCGACATCCTTGATCGCTATGTGGGCCGGTACCTGTGGCATGAGGACAATGTGGTCGTCGTGACGAGACGTGACGATCAGCTATTGATCCAGTTTGAGGGTGAATCGCCCATTCCGCTGTATGCGATGGATCCAACCCACTTTTATGAGGGTGACCGCAATCTGGAGGTGACATTCAACGAAAGCAAACTCACCGGCCAGATTACCTCCCTGACGGTCACAAGTCAGGGCAAGCGACGGGCCCGACGGCTGCCTGACTGATCCCTGCCCGGTAGTTTGTTTCCGTGCCGGGCGAAGGTATGCTGCTGCTATCCACGGGCTACAGACAGCAGGAGTAAAAGGTGAGCTGGAGTGATGAGGTCGACGAAATCAGGCGCCAGAGAAGGATGGCCCATGCAATGGGCGGGGAAGACAGCGTCGCATTTCACCACGGCCGCGGCAAGCTGACGATCCGCGAGAGGATTGATCTGCTGGCCGACGACTGCAGTTTTCAGGAGATCGGCGAACTGGCCGGTACGCCCACCTGGGATGGCGCGCGGCTGGAATCACTCAAGCCTTCGAACACGATTGTCGGGACCTGTCGTGTCAACGATCGCAAGGTGGCTTTTTCCGGCGGCGATTTCACCATTCGAGGGGGGGCAGCAGATGCTGCCGTGGGCAACAAGAGCCACTTCATCGAGCAGTATGCACTCGACGCGCGGATTCCCTATGTACGGCTGCTTGATGCAACCGGTGGCAGCGTTCGGACATTTGAGCAGATCGGCCGCACCTATCTACCCATGGGTGTTGGCGCGCGGCTTGGTATCGAACTGATGCAGAACGTTCCGGTGGTCTCGGCGGTCATGGGTTCGGTGGCGGGATTGCCAGCCGTGCAGGCCTGTCTGTGTCATTTCAATCTGATGGTCAGGCATACCAGCCAGGTCTTCGTGGCCGGGCCCAAAGTGGTTGAACAGGCGACCGGGCAGGCAATCAGCAAGGAAGATCTCGGAGATGAACGCATTCAGGTGAAAAACGGTGTCATCATGAACCTCGCGGAGGACGAAGCCGATGCGATTGGCCAGATTCGCCGGTTCCTGTCCTACCTGCCATCGAGTGTCCAGGAACTGCCGCCGCGAGTCAGTTGTGATGATGACCCGCAGCGTCGGGAAGAGTCTCTGTTGTCAATCATTCCACGGGACCGGCGCAGCATCTATGACCCCCGCAAGGTGCTCAATGCAGTACTCGACCAGGATTCCTTTTTCGAGATCGGTCCCTACTATGGTCGGGCCAGGGTGACGGGGCTCGCTCGTCTGGGGGGCATGCCGTGCGGTGTGATGGCAAACAATCCAAAGTTCAACGGCGGATCAATGGATATCGCCGCAGGAGAAAAAACCATTCGGCTGGTAGAGCTCTGTGAGACCTTTCACCTGCCGCTCATCTACTTTGCAGATGAACCGGGCTTTTCCGTGGGCCAGGCTCAGGAGCGCGCCGGGATCGTACGGGCCGGTGCCCGGGTTGTGACGACGATTCATGGGAGTTCCATGCCCTATGCATGCATCGTGATGCGGCAACTCTATGGTGTCGCGGGTGGCCTGCATCATCGGGAGCAGGGCTTTTATCGGCGCTATGCATGGCCGTCTACCCACGGCGGTTCCATGCACATTGAGGGGGGCACTGCGATCGCGTACAAGCGGGAGATTGAAGCTGCCGAGGACCCCGAGGCCAAGCGTCAGGAGATTGAAGATCGGCTCCAGGCCATCTCATCACCGTTTCGCAATGCCCATGCGTTCGGCATCGAGAACATGATCGACCCCCGGGAGACCCGACCATTGCTGGTGGACTTCATGGAAGACGCGTGGCGGTTGCTGCCGGAGTCATTGAAACCCATCGAAGGGCTGAGCTACCGCCCGTAGACCGGCGGTTGCCAGGTGCTGCCTGGCGAATGGCTCAGTCAGCGGTCGTGATCGCAGGGTCGTGGTCGAGCGTGGCCGGGTCGTGGCCGAGTAACGCGTCGATGTTGGCGGACAGCTTCTGGTAGGTCTGATCATCGGGCGCGCCCGATGATGCGCGCCGAAGGCTGTCTCCGAGCGCGCGCCGCAATGCATCCGGGATACTGTCCATCAGGTTGGTATCTGATCTGACCGCGACGATGACCGCGTCACGATAGGCATGATTGCGTTCCGATACCAGGTGCTGGTGCAGCCAGGCGCGACCCAGCAATACCCAGGGGAAATTGACGGCCTTGACCGGGCCAACCTGCAGCACTCTGCCGCCGAGGGTATTCCCGAGTACCCGGGTTCTCGCCAACTCACCGCTGCCGAGCCATCCCGTCACGCCTCCAACGATCGCACCGATACCCGCTCCAAGCAGCAGCGAAGCGCCACCGAGCAGGAGGTCCACGCCGCCACCGGCGGCGGCGCCGGAAAGTGCCCCGGTGACCGCCAGCTGACTCTGGGACAGTCCGAACACTTCCCAGTTTTCACTGGTAAAGAGGTCAGCGTCCAGAATCTCGGTTTCCGTCGACTCCCTTGCGAGGCGCTCGTGCCGGTAAATGCCTGCCACCCGCTCGAAAGACTGACGTTCGCGTTTTCGTATATGGTTGAGCAGGCGCCGACTCAGGCGTGCCTTGTCATTCTCAGTGTCGCCTTTGTCAGCGACCGTATCACGTTCACAATGGGTGAGGCACTCAATCAGGCAGTCGGCGATCTCGGCTGCGCTGCGTTGCCTTCTTCGGCTGCGTTCCCGTTCCAGTTCGACCACGGCCCTTTCCAGCGGTGCGCGCCACTGCTCATCGAGTTCCCCGAAGGCGCGCAGCAGTGAGGTCCGTTTGTCGAAGTCCGAGTGCATCGCGTCGAACACGCGGACAATGGCGAAGTACTGGCCCAGAGCGCGTTTCCAGCTTGCCTGATGGTCGCCACTGCCAATCATGTTGATCAACGCCATGCGCGGTCGGCCGGTCCACTGCAGAATCTCCATCTCGAGTTCGTATTCCGGTCCATAGGGCTTTGCGCCGTCGACGACATACAGGATGCCGGCGCCGGCCACGAGCGGTCTCAGCAGTTCGCATTCGTCAACAAAGCGGGGGTCGTCAGCGTGGGTTCTGATGAACGCGGCAATGGCGCCCGGTCGATCGCTGGCGCTGTCGGTCCGGCTCCTCAGCCAGGCCAGTAGCTCTCCCGGTCGCTGAAAGCCTGGCGTGTCGACCAGTGCATACTGGGCCTCGCCGTCGATGCTGAAGGTATGGACCATGGCTTTGCGAGTGGTTCCGGGTGTCGCAGAAATCGCCACCTCATCGTCTTCAGCCAGAGTGGCGACGATGGAGCTCTTGCCCTTGTTGGGGTGGCCGACCACCGCAAACGTTGGAATCCGTTGGTTCATACGGCGCTCGCGACAAGCAGGTTTGCGTCGTCAAGGCGGGCGAGTGCGTTTGACCAGACCTCGCGGTCTTCCGGCCGGACTTCAGTGCGGGTCGTGTCCAGAGGCACAAC
This sequence comes from Pseudomonadota bacterium, assembly GCA_027624035.1. Taxonomy (GTDB): domain Bacteria; phylum Pseudomonadota; class Gammaproteobacteria; order Pseudomonadales; family Azotimanducaceae; genus UBA7455. The sequence goes on from JAQBUI010000064.1 coordinate 21,422, forward strand.
GACCAGAACGACGTCGTGGCCCAACTCCTCCCGAATCAGTGAGATGAAGTCCAGAAACGCAAGCAGGGGCGGCTCCCAGCCTTTTGTCAGGATCACGAGCCGATGATCAGAGGCTGCCAGCGCCCTGAGGTGTTCACGCTGGGCCTGTGCGGATTCCCACTCAGCAATGAATTCTACCCTTGTCACGGGCCCTGACCGGAGCCTTCCGAGGGCCTCTGATGTCACCGCCTCGTTCCAGATGGCCACGCCACAGTCATCGGTCAGCTCCAGCACTGTGGCTAACGGTGGCTTACCGGTAGTCGCAGGCGCGTCTTGCCTGTCGGGGCTCTCGAAGGTCACAGCCGGTGTTCGCAACCGATCGATGAGTGCGTCAATTTCAGGGCCCGCTTCCAGCAGACGACGGGTCGCCCGGTTCAGCTGCCAGCTCGCGATCAACGCCATGATCAGCCTGGGGGCAAGCCCATAGACCATGATCGTCATCAGCACAAAGGACCACCACTGTCCCAGGGTTGCGCTGCTGGTAGCGGTTTCATCCAGCCGATAAAAGCGGGATGCCTCGATCAGTGTTTCATCCGGCACGGCGGCTGGCATCCAGTGGGCCCACGGTGTGGCGATGCCTTTCAATATACCCTGTACGACGGTGGCATCCGTCTTGAGTGTAGTGCTCCAGCCAAAGGCGAGGTCCGTAAACACCACCAGCATGAAGGCGATGATCAGCACGCCAGCGAAATAACCGATCGTGAACGTCTGGCTGAAGGCGATCAATTGCCAGCGGGCAAAGCGACTTGCCCTTGCCCGTTTTGAGACTGATGCAAACAATGACACGCCGTGTTGCCTTTCGAGCCAGCTCCCTGCCCATCGCCCGGGATTGATCACACGCAGTGGATCGAAGACAGAAGCACGTTGACCGAAAGGCAGGACAAGCGCCAGCAGGGAGGCGGCCAGCATCACGAGCGGCAGCCCTACCAGGATTCCGAGCAGCGCGAAGAGGTTGACAGGATAGTCCCCCTGATAGCTGAACACAGCTGCTGCCATACTGGCGCCCAGCAAAGTCCCGATCAGCGCCAGCACACCGTTTGAGAGTCCCAAAAGGGCCACAATACGTTCTCCGGACAGGGAATCTTCCGGGGGGGCGATCGCGGCCCACCAGGCCAGCACCTGTTTGTACCGCGGGCCCTGCACGATGGTCTTGCCAATGCGTCGGTCTCTGTCGACCCGGTCCCTGGCATCAGTAGTGGCGTCTGATTCCAGCCAGTCCAGTATATCGATGGCGCTTGCCAGTAGTGCCCGCACTGGTCAGGTCCTGAGCACCACGTAAAAGAGATAGGCAACATAGAGTGCGCAAAAGACTCCCCCATGCCAGCGCAGGACGGCATTGCGACGACTGATGACCACCGCCACCAGGATCAGCGAACTGGACCCGATGACCGCCAGCAGATCAGAATTGGTAATGACCTCGAACGGGAGTTCAACCATGCTGGCCGTAGCGCCTAGAACCCAGAGCAGATTGAAGATGTTGGAGCCGACAACGTTGCCTACGGCGATATCGGTCTGGCCGCGATAGGCAGCCATGCATGAGGCAACCAGTTCCGGCAGCGACGTTCCAATGGCGATGATGGTCAGGCCGATGACCGCATCGCTGACGTTAAACCGGCTCGCAACGCTCACCGCGCCATCCACCGTGAGGTTGCCACCCAAATACAGGCACACGATGCCAATGACGAGATAGATCGATGTGCGGGTGGTGGAAAGTGCCTCCGGAGATTCGGGCTGAAGTTCCTCCCTTCCCTCCACCGTTTCCTTGTAGACATACAACATGAACAGGAAGAAGAACAGCAGCAGTACCACACCGTCGAAGCGGCTGATGGTCAGTTCAGCCGAGGAGGAAAACAACGCAGCGTTGGCGAGGAAACCAACCAGCAGCGCCGCAGTCAAAGAGAACGGTATCTCTGACACCACGGTGGAGTCCCGCACGGGAAGCGGCCTGATCATCGCCGCGATGCCCAGTACCAGCAGCACATTGGCGATGTTGCTGCCGACAATATTGGCAATGGCAAGATCGGCATTGTTTTCGGTTGCCGCCACGACGGAGACCAGGAATTCCGGCATGGACGTTCCGAATGCGACGATGGTCAGGCCTACAATGAGGGGCGATATCCCAAGGCGAGCCGCGACGGAAGTGGCACCGTCCACCAGCCAGTCTGCGCCCTTGATCAAAAGGGCAAGACCCGCAATCAAGGCTATGATGTCGATGTCAGGTTCTCTGTAGTAGTGAGGACGTTGCCTGCCAGATTAACAAATTTATGGACCAGGCGGACAGGTACTTCGGGAGGCACGGTCAGGGCTGCTAACTACCAGTGCCGCCGCCCAGGGGGTTGTCAAGAGGCTGCTTGAAGTTCTCGCGAATCGATTCCTCCTCATCCTCTTCCGGTGACTGCCATGCTTCGGCATCCTGCTCGCTCTCGTCGGCGCCAAGAATTTCGGCCGCCACAGCGCCGTCCTGGAACTGGAGTTCATGAAGAGTGTAGTAGATGCCCTTCTTCTCAAGCAGTTCTTCATGGGTCCCGATTTCCCTTACGAGGCCATGGTGCAGGACCAGTACCCGATTACATTCCCGGATGGTCTGGAGTCGATGGGCGATGATGATCGACGTTCGCCCCTCTGTCAGCTTGTGCAGCGCGTCCTGAATGATGAGTTCGGTTGTGGTGTCGATGCTGGCCGTGGCTTCATCGAGCACCAGTATCTCAGGGTCACCCGCCAGGACCCGGGCAAATGCCAGAAGCTGTCGCTGGCCCTGGGACAGAGATCGGCCCCGCTCTCCCAGTTCGGTATCATAGCCGTTCGGCAGCTTTCGGATGAAGCGGTCAGCATTGACGACTCGCGCCGCCCACTCGGCTCGCTCGTTGGTAATGGCCGGGTCATTCAGGGTGATGTTGTCCCGAATGGTTCCGGAAAAGATGTGAAAGTCCTGCAGCACGACCCCAACACGCTTACGCAGGTCGTGGCTCGCGATCTGATTGACATCATATCCGTCCAGAAAGATCATTCCGTCGTCAAAGTCATAGAACCGGACCAGCAGCCTGATGATGGTGCTCTTGCCGGAGCCCGTCGGCCCCACAATCGCCAGCTTTTCGCCAGGTGCGATGGTGAAGGAAACATCCTTTAGGATCAGGTCATCGGCATAGTAGCCGAAGTGCACGTTGCGGAATTCCACTTCGCCCCGAAGGCGTTCCGGCAGGGTCACGGGCTTGTCTGGCTCGTGAAGCTTCTCTTCCCAGTCCAGTGCCTGAAAGATCCGCTCGCCGGAGGCCATGGAGCGGAACAGGGTGTTGAACTGCTGCCCCAGTGCGACGATGGGGGTAATCATCATATTGACGAGTTGGGTAAACAGCACCATTGCGCCCAGTGTAATTTCTTCCTGAATAACGGCGCCGCCGCCGTACCAGAGAATGCCGGCGATGGCGAGGCTGGCGAGGCTGTTGTTGAAATTGTCGTAGATGGTCTCGTAGTTGATGGCCGCGAATTCCTGCTTGCGGTTCTCCTGGTTGCGCTCACGATACTGCTCGATATTCATCGCTTCCCGGCTGGAAAGCTGTACCACATCGATGCCAGAGAGGTCCTCCTGCATGTACTGATTCAGGGCGGAGACCGAGTCGCGAATCAGGCGGAAGATGCGCGACATCATGCGCCGGAAGATGTAGGTCGCAACGCCGGCGACCGGCAATGCCACGAGGACGATGCCGGTCAGTTCTGAGGAGATGTGCAGCATCAGGAACAGGGCCAGGAAGAACGGCACGAACTCACCGGCCAGCATGCCAAACCCGGTGAGCAGGGCGAACAGGTTCTCGATGTCGTTACTCACCCGGGTCATCACACGCCCCACTGCCACATGATCGTAGAATGAGGACGGTTTGTGCTCCAGGCTCGCGAACAGGTCCAGGCGCAGATCGCGCAATGCCTTGAGTGAGCAGCTTGCCAGGGTCAGTTGATGGCCAAACATGAACAGGGCCTGGGCGAGTACCAGACCGACGTACAGCATCCCGGCGGCGGTCAGGGCCTCGATGGACAAGGTGTTCTGGAGCCACTCGGTCGCTGCGATCAGCCCATAGTCAGGCAGTGTGCTGCCCTGGGAGTCTGGCAACAGGATGTTGTCAATGATGACCCGGCCCGTGATGACGGGCATCAGAACCATCATGGCGGCGGCGATGATAACCAGAACGACACTGACGGCCAGGGTGACGACATAGGGCCGCATCCAGGTCAGCAGACGGGCAAACAACTGGAAGTTGAGTGCCTGGTGGGTCAGTTCCAGGTCAAAAGCGGAGTAATTGTCGCGAGAATCCGCTCCCTGGGAGGGTTTGCTCGCTGCCCCATTGGTCTGGTCGTTGTCCTTGTCGTTGTCCTTGTCGTTGCGTTTGTCGATGTCGACGGCGTCTGTATGGCTCATGAGGTGACTTCCACCGCTTGTTCGATCACATCGCTGTCATCCAGGTTGCTCAGCAATCGGGATTTCCTGGCACGGTCCTCATCCTGATCGCTCTGGACCGCGGCGAGGTCTGCATAGTAGCCACCGAGTTCAATCAGTTCATCGTGGGTACCGGATTCTGCGATGTGGCCGTTGTCGATCACCAGAATCCGATCTGCATGGCGGGCCGTGGACACACGATGAGAGATCAGTACCGTGGTCTTGTCGTTTCGGAGCCGCGCGAGGCCGGACAGGATGCGGTCCTCGGTTTCCGTATCCACGGCGGAGAAGCAGTCGTCCAGCAGCAGAATCGGTGCATTACGGACCAGTCCCCGGGCGAGGGTGGCCCGCTGTTTCTGTCCACCGGACAGCGTCTGTCCTCGTTCGCCGACGATGGTGTCAAGGCCGTGAGTCATCTCGTGAACCGTCGAGGCGAGGCCAGCCGCATCAGCAGCATCCCAGAGTTCGGCGTCATCCCGGCCGGGGTCATCGTAGGTGAGATTCTCCCGCAGCGTGGTGGAAAACAGAAACGGGTCCTGGGGGATCATGGTCGCAATCCGGCGCAGTTCCTGAACGGGATAGTCGCAAACATCGATACCGTCGATAAAAACCGTGTCCCGTGGTGTGTCGATCAGCCTCACGACAGCGCGCAGCAACGTTGATTTGCCTGCACCGATCCGTCCCAGAATCGCGATGGTCTCACCAGCCTTGATGTCTACTGACACGCCGTCGATAGTGGGCCGTGCCGCGCCAGGATGGCTGAATGTCAGATTGCGGAACGCCAGATGGCCTGCTGTGCGCGTGGGTAGATCGGCAATCGGGGAATCCTTGATTTCCTGTTCAAAATCGAGCACCTCGAAGATGCGCTGGGTGCCGGCGGCCGCTGCGGTAAACATCGACAGGGACATGCCGATCATCCGAACCGGCCAGACCACCATCATCATGTAGGAGAAAAAGGCGGTGAAGGTTCCGATGGTGATCTCACCGCTCAGCACGAGTTGGCCGCCGTAGAAGATGATAATGACCGGCGAGGCCGAGGTCAGGACCGGCATGACCAGACCGAGCCAGGCATTGAAACGGGTGGCCCGGTAGACCATCTGGGCATAGTGGGTGCTGATCGCGCTGAACCGTTTGATTTCCTGCTCTTCCTGGGCCATTGCCTGGATGGTACGGATGCCGTTCAGGTTCTCCTGGGTGAATTCTGTCACCGCGGCCATGGCTTCCTGTTGGTCCCGATAGTAGGGAAACATTGCTCTGGCCATCATGAAGCCGATCACCGCGACGAATGGCAGCGGCAGCACCACCCAGGCCGTCAGCGAGGGTGACAGGGTGGCCATGAAATAGATGCCGGTCCCCACCGTGAAGAAGAATGAAATGATGTTGACCCAGCCAAACGAGACCACCATGCGGATCATGCTGATGTCATTGATGGTCCGCGACATCAGGTCCCCGGTAGAGAAACGGGTGAAAAAGGCCGCCCCCTGGTACTGGATGTGATTGAACATACGTTTACGCAGATCGTATGCAACCGCGATGGAGACCCGTCGCATGATGCGCCGGGTGACCACAAAGACGAAAAACCGCACGATCACGATCACCGCGATGGCGATGGCGGGCATGATGATATCGGGTTCAATCTCCGGGTCGGCGAGGCTGTCGATGCCGGTCTTCATCAGCAGCGGAACAATGGCGCTCATGATGTTGGCAACCAGCATGCCGATGATCGAGATCGACAGCACCAGGGCGTACCGTCGGAAGTACACGCCCAGATTCTTAAGATGAGCGATATCTTTGAACGAGGAGCGCTCACGACGCGGACCCGTTGCAGTAAAAGAGGTCATGCCATATTTCCAGATTGCGGCGCGGTTCTCGGAGCAGACTGGTGCAGACAGGTTTGGCGAGAGCGCGGGAATCCGCTTTGGTCACCCTCCTGACCGCTGCGGAGCAGGTTGGCAGGGTACCATAGATGATGTAGGTGCGGAAGCGCCAGCCTTTTCCAATATGAAATGAGTCTGGACGAGGGCCCGTGATTCCAATATGAAATGAGTCTAAAGCGCTGATTTTTGTCCATGATGGTGGGATGAACATCATCATGAATATCAAGCAAATCAAGACCCTCGATCAGGTCTCGGACTTCCTCA
>JAQBUI010000157.1 GCA_027624035.1 Pseudomonadota bacterium
GGTGGCTTGGATCTTTATCCAGAAGGGATAGTCAGGTGACTACTACCCACCCGATCAGGGGAAGAACCTATAGTTCTTCAAGAATATCATCGGGCAAGGCGCCAGAGCCGCAGGTCACCGGCACCTTATGTTGATTGACCTCCTGGACGGCCTTTGCGATCTCAATAAAGCGCCTGCCTTCCTCGCGCCAATCGGTCATGGAACCACCAACGAGATAAAGATGTCGTAAAGGTGATTCATCAAGCGCGGCTCGCAACGTCTCCTGAATTCTTTCGTAGGTACGAACCGGCAAGGCCGTAATCCGCGCTTCCTGGCCGAGGTCCTGGGTGCGCTTGTCCGGCGCCCCATAGGCACAGAAGGTACAGCGCATGGACACGCCATCGATCTTCTCAAGAAAGTACTCGCATCCCGGTGCAATGTTGATCACGCCCATGTCGCCGTGCAGGCTGAGCCCCGTCCTGGCCATGGAGAAGCCGTCTGATGTCTCGGCCTGCATCCAGGCCGGCAGAGGTTCAAAGTCTACTTCAAACTCCTCTGCACCATCCCGGCTGAGCCGATAGCCATCCGCCCTGGACCCGGAAACATTCCAGGCCGAACTACCTGCTCCCTTGACGCGGACCATGGAGCCATCCGGAGACTTCAGCAGATAAGGAATCGCCACCGTCGTCTTGCCGGTCGGGTTCGTCTCTCCAGGCTGGAACCGGTAAGGGTAGAAGTTTGGAAACGAATGGGCGGCCGCCTCACCGAGAGAGGGGGTATACCGAATCCCCTCGAACATCAGGTCAAGTTTGCGCGATGCAGATGGGCCTAGTGAACTCATGATTGGTGTCCTTGGATTGGCCGAGGCAAACGCAACCAGCATCCAATTGACCGCATCCAACTGGACATCATCGCGCTCCTCCGGCGGGAGCACGCGAGTATAGCCGTGCGGGTCTGGTCTAATCAACGAACAACCAGTACCGGCCGGCCAGAATCGAACAATCTATTGGAACATCCATACCGGATCGACTGTACCAGGCAGTCGATAACAGACAATCCATGCCGCCAATCGGCTACTCCTGACGATCCTGGCGGCGTCCGTCGTCGGATCACGCTTGACATATCACTATGCCATCAGCAACCTTGCGCAGGCAAAGAACAAAGACAAATGCGACAAATGGAGCAATCTTGTTCAATCGAGCAGCCTTACTGACATTAACGATTGTGCTTTCCTGCTACTGCCAGACCAGTGAAGGAAATAGTACCGATGTCGATATCCGCGAGGAAGTGGTAGTCGTTGCGACCCGGGACGCCCGGGCGAGCTTCACGTTGCCCCTATAGCGTTTATCTCATCCGACGGGCCGATTTCGAACGCTCCGCTTCGCGCTCTATGCCCCAGGCGCTTCGAGACACGCCCGGCATCATGGTCCAGGAAACGGCTTTCGGTCAGGGGTCACCCTTCATCCGTGGTTTTACCGGGTTCAGAAATGTCTTGCTGGTCGATGGCATCCGCATCAACAACGCCGTCATGCGCGATGGCCCCAATCAATACTGGGCCACCATAGACCCTTTTGGGCTGGCGGGCATCGAAATTGTCAATGCACCCGCTTCCACACTCTACGGCAGTGATGCAGTGGGCGGCGCGGTGAATGCTCTCACCGCGGACCCTTTCCTGGGCGACGGCCGTTTCTATCTGCGCACGTCGTCTGCCGAAGCCTCCGTGATCGGGCGGATCGAGCAGCAATTTGAAGTCACCCGTGCATCCGCCCTCGGGGTAGGCATCACGGGCAAACACTTTGGCGACCTTGAGGGTGGCAACAGTGTCGGCACCCAGAGTGGTGTCGGTTACGATGAACATGCCGCAGACCTGCGCTGGGCGTCAAGGTTCGACAGTGGCTGGCGGCTCGATGGCCTGATCAACGAGACGCGCCAGAACAACGTGCCTCGCACCCATAGAACGGTACACGGCAGACCCTGGCATGGCACGGTGCCCGGGTCGGACCTGCGTCGGGAACTCGACCAGCAGCGGCGCCTTGGGTATCTGCGCATGACCAGCCCAGAACAGCAGGGCCCGGTCAGCACCACCACCATGACCCTGTCGTTTGCCCAGGCCGCCGAAACACGCGAACGGACCAGAGGTGATGGGCGACGGGACCTGCAGGGGTTTGACGTCAACAGCCTTGGCACCTCCATGCAGTTCTCATCAGACAGTCGCCTGGGTGATCTCATCTACGGGGTGGAATATCACCGAGACAAGGTGGATTCGTTCTCCAGCACCAATGCAATCCAGGGCCCGGTTGCCGATGATGCCAGCTATGCCAGCCTTGATTTCTTTATCCAGGACACCGTCAAACTGGCACCCGGCTCGACAGCCATTCTGGGAGCGCGCCTCACACGGGTCAGGATGAATGCTGATCGCGTCAGCGACCCGACCACAGGCAACCTGATCAGCTTGAAGAACGATTGGGGCAGCACTGTATTCAGTGCGAGATGGCTCCATGAGGTGATTGCAGACGAGTTCGTTCTCTTTGCTGGCGTCGCCGAGGCGTTCCGGGCACCAAACCTGTCGGACCTCACCCGCTTCGACAGCAGCCGTTCTGGCGAATTCGAGATACCAGCACCGGGCCTTGAGCCTGAAGAGTTTCTGTCCTTTGAAGTCGGGGCCCGGTCGCAAATGACGACGACTTCCTGGTCCGGCGCGTTGTTCTACACTCGAATCAACGAATTGATTCAGAGGTTTCCAACCGGTCGTTCTGTGGCCGGAGAGACCGAGATCACCAAAGCCAATATCGGCAGGGGGTGGGTCAAGGGTGTCGAGTTCCAGGGGCAATACCAGTTGACAGACCAGGTGCTGCTGAGGGGAACAGTGACCTGGATGGACGGTGAAGCAGACACCTTCCCGGGCCCCGAGCCAATCATTGTGCGGGAACCGATCGACCGGCTCATGCCGCTGACAGGCTCGCTCAGAATCACATGGCAATCTGGCAGCAGCCCGCTTTGGGCCGAAGTCATCGTCCGGAGTGCCGGACAGCAGGACCGGTTGTCAACCCGGGACGTCGGCGACACCAGCCGAATACCTCCTGGCGGGACGCCAGGCTACGGCGTGTGGCAGCTCAGCAGTGGATACCAGTTCGGCAACCGGGTCAAGACAGTCCTGACCATCGACAACGTCGGAGACATCGACTATCGGGTGCACGGGTCCGGGACCAACATGCCTGGCCGGAACCTGATGCTGTCCGTCGACGTGACACTATGAAGCGTACAACCCATCTGACTCAAACCATCAACATTCAAACCAATCACGGAATCCACCAATGATGAAGACCTGCATCAAACTGTTCTCTTTTCTCGCCTGCATGCTGGCGGCGGATGTCGGGCTGGCCGAGGGTGCGCCCGTCATGGACCCTGCGTTACGCGAGAAGGCCGGGCGTGCGGTGGATGCCGGGCTCCATTACCTTCGGCTACAGCAGACGGAGCAAGGTGACTATTCAAACTCTGTCGGCATCACCGCCCTCGCGCTGCGAGGCTTCCTTGAGAGCCATCGTGGCTACAACGAGGGCGATGGCGCGTTTATTACGCGGCCGGTCAATTTCATCCTGAACCATGTCAACGACGACGGCTCCATCAGCGAGACCAATCAGAACCGCAGCTACAACACCGCTGTTGCGGTCGTTGCACTGGCCGCTACCAACAATCCGGCCTATGACGAGATCATCAGGAATGCCCAGAACTTCCTGAAAGGACTGCAGGTGGACACTGATGAAGGCTACAGTTCGGATCACAAGTACTACGGCGGTATCGGCTATGGAAGCGACGAGCGGCCCGATATGTCCAACGCCTATCTGGCACTTGAGGCGCTGGCCAAAAGCAAGGTCGCGAGGGACGACCCGGTGTGGGAGAAGGCCCTTTACTTCATGACACGATCGCAGAACAACAGTGAAACCAACAATCAGGAATGGGCCGGAACCGATGGCGGTTTTATCTACGCACCAGGATTCAGCCCTCACGGCGTTCTGGATTCTTACGGTGGCATGACCCACGCGGGGCTTATCACCCTGCTGTTTGCCGGCGTGGACAAGATGGACCCGAGAGTTCAGGCCGCCTATGACTGGATTAGGGACAATTACACCCTGGAAGAAAACCCCGGCGCACCTGACAAGCAGGGGCTCTTTTTCTACTACAACGTGTTCGCCAAGAGCATGCTTGCTTTTGGCGAGCCGACCGTTACCGACACCAGCGGCGTCTCTCACAACTGGCGCAATGACATCGCTGCCAAGCTCATCAGCCTGCAACTCGAGGACGGTTCATGGGTCAATCAGGATTCGCCGCGCTGGTGGGAGGGGAACCCGCATCTATGCACCGCCCGGGCGGTGATCGCACTCGACCAGGCCTTACGCACGGATTCACTATGAGCCTCTCTATCAGATTGAACAACCAACCCCAACACCGCCAAGGTGCGGCTTCAAGCCAAACTGGAATGGCAAGACTTTTCCGGACATTCATTTACACAGCCTGTGAGTAGCACTGTTCGTAATCGATTGG
>JAQBUI010000065.1 GCA_027624035.1 Pseudomonadota bacterium
AACTCGTCCTCCCCAGACTCATTTATGGATTGGAAAATACTTGTTTGCCAATGCCCCACGGTACGGCTTCCACCTTGACCCCACAGGCGCGGCACGCCACTCGCCGCATGCGATACCTCAACACCACGGCGAAGCCCCAGATGGGGATGAACTCGAAACGTCGGTGCGCCAGGGTGTCGTAGCGGCGGGTGCGTTTGAGACTTCATCAGAGTTGAAAAGGAGGCGATGGCGATCATCCTGATCTGGAAGCACGAGAGCATGGACCGTGAATGAATAAGCGATATACCAGCAACTTGTGAGAGAAATATCTCATATCACCAAAATTAGAGCGTTCGAGAACGAACCTGAAAACCTACTCACCGGGAATAAGAAGAATTAACCGCGTTTTCCTGCCGATTTCCAAGTACTATTTCCGAAAGGCGTTCTGGTGGGGACAGAATTCAAGGAAGTCTCAGCGATACAAAGCCTTCAATAGAGGCCCTGGCACTGAATCTCGGTCTGAACTTGCAATTCTCTCCCGATCAGACCGAGCCACCCCCCATCAACGCGGGTTAATGTCAGAATAGTTGTCCTGAATTCTCGAAGAGACCGGTCGGCGGCGAACGGTTTCTGGTCTGCGATGCCTCATCCAGTCTCAGGTGTTTGAGGATCTTCTCGATGACCTCTGGATCCGCGATACAAGCAATGACCTTTACCTTGCCTCCGCACTTGGCACACGTTTCCATGTCTATGGCGAAGACTCGCTTTAGTCGTTGCGCGCATGGCATCGAATAGGCCTTATTCCCAGACTGGCCCTTTGTCTCTGCTTCATCTGCAGGCTTTGTGGGTACAACAAATTCACGCAACTTGCTGTTCGGGGAGAATACGCCATGAAATCGGGTGAGGTTCACCCTTGGCTTTGGATTGGGCTGCCCGGTCTGAAGAAAGATACATCCCAGCAGGTGGAGGTGGCGCTACGCGCCATACCTGGCGCATCAAAAAAAGGTGGCCGAAGCCACCCTCTTTCATCTTGCAAGTGCTGCCTAGGGAAGGTTCCCTAACGCCCCGCGCTTTGGTCGACCACTCTGTCCGCCTCAACGGGCGTCACGGAAACACTGACCAGCACCTTGTGACTTCCTCCACCGACGATAAAGCCATTGACCGGACTGACATCACCATAGTCCCGTCCCCAGGCAACCGTAATGTGTTCATCGGAAGGCACCATGTTGTTGGTCGGGTCAAAGTCCACCCAGCCATACTGTGGGCACCAGACCGATAGCCACGCATGGGATGCGGCGGAACCGATCAGTTCCTCCTCGCCTTCCGGCGGGTAGGTACGCAGGTATCCGCTGACGTACCGGGCTGCGAGCCCGATTTCTCTAAGACACGCGAGCTGAACGTGAGAGAAGTCCTGGCAGACCCCCTCCCGCTTGCGCAGCACTTCCCTGACCGGCGTATAGACATCGGTCACCCCGCCTCGATACTTGAAGTCCCGATAGATTCGCCGGGTCAGATCAAGGGCTCCACTCAGCAATGGCTGACCTTTGGGGAAACTGGCCAGGACATACTCGCGCCCGGCACCATCAATCGGAACAAACGGCGACTCGTAACAGAACTGCGACGCGGCCAGTGAATCATCAGAAGAACACTCTCTGAGCGCTTCGACGGCTTCCTCAAAGGGCGGACTGAGGTCAAACATGACTTCCTCGCCTGCGAGGACTTCGACCACAGACTTCGCCGTGACGGTCAACTCCCTGTGGCGGCCTTCAATGGAGATATCCAGGACCTCATTACCAAAGAAGTCCACCGCCATCTCCTGGGATACCGGGGTCGGCTGCGCCTTGAACGACCAGGAGTGCAGGGTCTGTGCGGGCGTCGCCCTGGGCTTTAGTCGCAATACCTGGTGGGACACCGAGACCGGGCTCGAATATTCAAAACGGGTCTCATGAATGGTCTCGTAAATCATTTCTTGGGTTCGGGCTGGGCGTAGCCGGTAATACGATGACCCACCGCATGACTGAAGTAGGTACTGGCAATCTGCTCTGCCAGCTGGTTCAGATTGCCAGCGGTTCGTTGCAGCAGCCGGTCCAGATGAGTCAGCTTGCCGGTTCGGCTTTTAACACTGGCCAGTTTTTCAACCTCTGCCAGAGCCACATCAGCTCGTGCGCTCAACAGTACCTGCTGGGCCTTCGACGGACGCCCAAGCGGCTGTTCAAGTGGCATGAGGTTCATGTGTTCTTCAAGCATGTCGAGCTGAAAGATGAGCGACCTTGGGTTGGTACGATCACTCAGCACCAGGTCCAGCACCGCCGTCAGTTCCGGTGATGTCTGATACCTCGAACGATAGGTCATCGCACTGTCGGCCAGTTCCAACTGCAGCGACATGACTCCCGGTGCATTAGGGTCGTTGCGCACGCACAGCCCACGCAGTACGCGGATCGAAAAATGTGCACGCTCAATCCTGCGGCCAAGGTCCAGCAGTCGCCAGCCATAGCCACGGGTCATGTTTTCCTGGATCAGCCCGTTGACTGCAGACTGCGCCTCCAGCAGATCGGTCAGCACCCCCACGGCGTTGGCAACGGTGTGGACACGCCAGCGCAGCGCCGAGACACTGGTGAAACGTTCGATAATGCGCCAGGCATCCTGGGACAGGCGCTCCCTGACATGCTCGGCCGTTCGTTCGACATTTTCCAGCACCTTGGCAAGACCGTCCGGGCTGTCCGGATCAAACAGCATGTTCCACAGCTCGGAACTGGTGTTTCGTTGGCCCGCAAAAGCCTGACGGGCCCGACGCTGGGACAGGACCTCCTGATTTACCAACAGACCGAGCAATACGTTCAACTCAACCGGGTCACTGACCGACGACACCTCACCGGACATGCGGGTCATCAGGCTCCTGTAAAGGCGAACCGCTCCCTCCGCGCGTTCAAAATAGCGGCCCAGCCAGAACAGGTCGTCCGCCGTCTTGCTGGGCAGGTCGCGATCACTGCGTTTGAGTTGCCCGACCTGAAGTGGGGCAAGCAGCGTGACGTGTTCTACCGGTTCATCGGCAACCACCCACACATCCTTGCTGTAGTCCATGGGTGAAGGCGTTTCTCTGCCGACCTTGACGACCCCGCCCGGCATGACCTGGTATCCGTCGGTCGTTGCCGCGACGTAAAGGCGCAGCGTCATAGGCAGTGGTTGTGGCGCTTCGTCCTTTTTCAGCCAGCTTGGTATGGTCGATAGCCTGAGTCGTTCCCGGCCGACGACATCATAGGGGCGTTGCCTGACCATCTTCTCAAACCCTTCCCGGCTTGCCAGGGCAGGGGTCGATGCCATGTAGTCTCTGGCGTTGGCAGTCAGCCCCTCGCCTGGAGCGAACGCGCGCCGGATCGCCAACTCATCAAAGTGCTCCCGGACATAGGCAAGTTCGCCTGGCTGACCGCACCACCAGGATGCCAGGCTCGGCAGCCTGAGATCCTCTCCCAGTAAATGTTTGGCCAGGCTGGGCAGGAAACTCTGGATGGCGCCATTTTCTACAACGCCGCTGCCGATGGCATTGGTCGTCACCCCCTTGCCGCGGCGGGCTGCCGCCAGCAGGCCCGCAACGCCGGCCGCGGCATCGCCCCGGAATTCAATAGGGTCCACGCGCTGGGAAAACAGGCGCCGCAGAATCAGATCGACCGGCCGCAGCCCCTCAAGTGTTTTCAAAAAGACCCTGCCGCCGCGCACCGTCAGATCAGCGCCCTCTACCAGCGGATAGCCCAGATATCGCGACAGAAATGCATGTTCAAAATAGTCGAAATCCTCCGGGCCACCTGACAGCACCACCGCCAGGCGTTCCGGCGACAGACTCAGCAGGTATTCACCAAAGGCGCGGAAAAATCCGGCCAGTCGGTGCACGTTCTGGTTGGAGAACATCTCTGGCAAGCAGGATGAGGTCACGATTCTGTTTTCCAGTGCGTAGCCAATGCCCGAAGGGGCCTCGGTCAACTGGTTCAGGACCCACCATCGGCCATCCGGCGAACGCCCGAGATCGAATGCGATGAACTGGAGAAAGGTATCGTTTGGCGCCTTGTAGCCATCACACGCCACCACAAAGTCGGGATTGCCATACACCAGCGCAGAGGGCAACTTGCCGCTCGACAGCAGTGTCCGTTTGCCATAAAGATCAGCAACAATGGCATTCATCAATCGGGCGCGCTGGGTCAGGCCCGTCGCCAGCGTCTGCCAGTCTGCTTCCGGAATCACCAGGGGCAGCAGATCGATCCGCCAGGGTCGCACATCCCGGTCCGACCATGCCGTATAGGCAACATCATTCTCCCGCAGCATCCGAACGGCTGAATCCACTGACTGCGAGCGCATATCCGGTGACAGTTCGGCGAAATTATCCATGAGACCACGCCAGTGGGCCCGGATACTCCCATCCGCCGCCAGCATTTCATCGTACCCGCCGGGCGGGGGCCTATAGGCCTTGAGCAGTTCGTCCAGCGGATTGGCCATAGCCATCTGGTCGCTCATGGCCAGCGCAGGTCCAGAGTATGTGGGAACTCGTCCCGGCTGGCAGGGCGGGGCTCAGGATAGGGTCGGGCACCATGCCCGAATGGCTGGAAGCGAGCCAGACGGCGGCTCTCGGCCTCGTTGGAATTCACCGGGTAGTGTTCAAAGTTCCGCCCACCCGGATGGGCCGCATGGTAGGTACAGCCCGCCACCGGCCGACCATTCCAGCAGTCATAGATGTCGAAGGTCAGCGGCACATCGGTGGTGATCGTGGGATGCAGGCTGGAAGACGGCTGCCACGCCCGGAACCGAACGCCACCCACGTATTCCCCTTCTACCTCGGTATGCACCAGCGGTACGCGCTGACCATTGCAAGCGATGCAATATCGTTCGGCATTGAACGATGAAACCTTGACCTGAAGCCGTTCCAGCGATGAGTCCACGTAGCGAACGGTGCCGCCGGCTGAACCTTCTTCGCCCAGGACATGCCAGGGTTCCAGCGCCTGGCGAAGTTCGAGTTCCATGTCACCGTAGGACACCGACCCATAACGCGGAAAACGGAACTCAAAATGGGGTGCAAACCAGTCCAGTTCAAGTGGGTAGCCGGCACTGTTGACGTCGGCAATAACCTCTGCAAAGTCGCGCCACACGAAATCCGGCAACATGAATCGATCGTGAAGGCGTGTACCCCACCGCACCAGCGACCGCCGGTTGGGATGCTTCCAGAACCAGGAAACCAGCGACAACAGCAGCAACTGCTGGGCAAGACTCATGCGGGAATGGGGCGGCATCTCGAATGCGCGGAACTCCACCAGACCGAGCCTGCCGGTTGCGCCCTCCGGCGAATACAGCTTGTCGATACAGATCTCGGCACGATGGGTGTTGCCCGTCACATCGACCAGCAGGTTGCGAAAGATGCGGTCCACCAGCCAGGGCTGGGCAGACTCACGCATGTCATCCGGGACCTGGGTAAACGCCAGCTCCAGTTCATGGAGGCTGTCCTGGCGGGCCTCATCGATTCTGGGGGCCTGACTGGTGGGACCGATGAAAAGCCCCGAAAACAAATAGGACATCGATGGATGTTGCTGCCAGAAGGCGACCAGTGAACGCACCATGTCCGGCCGGCGCAGAAAGGGGCTGTCCGCCGGCGTCGGTCCGCCAAGCACGACATGGTTGCCACCACCGGTTCCGGTGTGACGGCCATCCAGCATGAACTTCTGGGTATCCAGGCGCGTCTTTCTCGCCTCGGCGTACAGGGTCTCGGTGACATCCAGCATCTGGTCCCAACTGTGGCAGGGATGAATGTTGACCTCGATGACGCCAGGGTCGGGCGTCACCTTGATCACGTTGAGCCTGGGATCAAATGGCGGCGGATAGCCCTCGATGTGAATGTGAACGCCCTGTTCCTCCGCGGTGGCCTCTACCGCCGCGAGCAATTCCAGGTAATCGTCCAGCTGTTCCACCGGCGGCATGAAGACCGTCATGATGTTGCCACGCACCTCGAACGAGAACGCTGTCCGGACACTGGCCTCGATCCTGTCGCTGGGCTCGCGGGGCGGCTCGGCGCCCGTTTCAGGCGCCCCCTGCTGCCGGTATCGCTGTGCCAGCCCTTCGATGTTGGGAAGGTCAGGCAACGGCGCAAACGGGTCCAGCGGGACCATGTGCGGATACGCGTGCGGGGCGAGAAAAGGCAATGAATTGAGCGGCAGACGCCAGCCTACCGATGAGTCCCCCGGGATCAGCAGCAGCTTGCCGGAGCGCGTGCTCCAACGCTCCGTTCGCCACCTGCGGCGGCCATCGCGGGCATTCCAACGCTGTACCGGCAGCACATATCCCGATGGTTTGGAGAGTCCTCGCTCAAACACCCTGGCCAGTCGCTCCCTGGCAAACGGATCTTCCAGCTCGTTTTCTGCAGTGGTCAGATTCTCTGACAGCTTTCGCTCCTGACCCATGAAATGCCAGGGGTCCTCAAAGGTGGCCATTACGGCCTCGGAATCGAGTTCCAGCCTGGCGGCGAGGGTCGTCGCAAAACTCCGGGCATCCTCCTCATCATAGTCACCGGAATCCCGCGCCTCGATCAGATCAGGGTTCCGCCAGATGGTTTGGCCATCATTGAGCCAGTACAGCCCCAGCGCCCAGCGTGGCAGCTGTTCGCCGGGATACCATTTACCCTGCCCGTAATGCAGCGCACCACCAGGCGCGAAGCGTTCGCGAATACGTTTGATGAGTTCGATGGCACGGTTGTATTTGTGCGGCCCGATCGCTTCGGTATTCCACTCGGGTGCGTCAGTGTGATCGATCGCGACAAAGGTGGGCTCACCGCCCACCGTCAGTCGAACGTCATTGTGTTTCAACTCAAGGTCAATTTCCCGACCCACTTCCTTGATCCGCTCCCAGGTCGGTTCGTCATAGGGTTTGGTGACTCGCGGCGATTCGTACACCCGTTGGACGGACATGTCGAAGCCGAATTCACACCCACTCTCTTCGACCTCACCGCTGATCGGGGCCGCTGAGGACGGATGAGGCGTCGCCGCAAGGGGTATGTGACCTTCACCGGCAAGAAGCCCGGAAGTCGGATCAACACCGACCCAGCCAGCCCCCGGCAGGTAGGCCTCGGTCCAGGCATGCAGATCGGTAAAGTCCACTTCGGTTCCGGACGGGCCATCGAGAGCCTCCTGGTCGGCCTTTAACTGGATGAGGTAACCGGAGACAAAGCGGCTGGCGATCCCCAGACGTCGCAGAATCTGACACAGCAGCCAGGCCGAATCCCGACACGACCCGCGCCCTATTTCAAGGGTTTGCTCCGGGGTCTGGACTCCCGGCTCCATTCGGATCACGTAGTCGATCTCTTCGGACAGGCGCCGATTCAGGCCAACCAGGAAGTCTACGGTTCGAATCTCCTCCAGAGAGACTTCAGCAATCCATTGCTTTAACAAGGGCGTCAGTTTCTCACGGACGAGGTACGGTTCAAGATCGGTCGCGCTGGACTCGTCATAGACAAAGGGATAGGTCTCCGCCTCCGGCTCCAGGAAGAAGTCAAAGGGGTTGTAGACCGCCATGTCAGCCACCACGTCTACCTGGACACGGAACTGACGGACCTTCTCCGGGAATACGACCCTCGCCATGTAGTTCCCGTGGGGGTCCTGTTGCCAGTTGATGAAGTGTTCCTTTGGCTCGATGTCGAGCGAATAGCTCAGGACGTGCGTACGGGAATGGGGTGCGGGTCGAAGCCGTATGATCTGAGGCCCGAGCGTGACCATACGATCATAGGCATAGCTCGTGACATGGTTCAGGGCGACATGAATGGCCATCAGCGTCAACTAGATAGAGACAGGGGCAGAGTCTCCCATAAATTGGTAGGCAGGCATAGGTGGGGGTTTGTTCACGGAGATGGGCGCTCTCGCGATTTCTTCGAAATCGCTGCCGCTACTTGGGGGGCTGGGAGGGGTTGTTAATGTTGCCTTGCAACATTAACTGGCTCTCGCGATTTCTTCGAAATCGCTGCCGCTACTTGGGGGGCTGGGAGGGGTTGTTAATGTTGCTTCGCAACATCAACTGGCTCTCGCGATTTCTATGAAATCGCTGCCGCTACTTGGGGGCTGGGAGACCCGTTCTGTGGACACCCATTGAATAATACTGGTCCACGATGTTCATCAACTGCTGTGCATCCATCTGTATCGCCATGCCTCCGCCCCTGTGCGGCCCGGGTTCCTGGGAAGCTCTGATCAAGTCCCGCAGCCACTGACAACTGTCGCCTCGTTCTCCGGTACGCCCGAACCCTATGGTGTCCGATCGAACCAGGGTTGATACTATCACCTCGACGGCTCGTCACTCATGCGCCGCCCCGAACCGTGATCAATTTTCGATCAGACCCTTGCCAGCACATGGATAACATGAACCCCAGAACACCATTTCGTGCCACCAATCACCTTGGCCTCGGCGCAAACGCCAGGGACCTTTTGCACGCCCGATCACCGGCGGCCTGGATCAAGGATCAGATTGGTGCCAGCACGACGGTCGCGGGCATGCCGGCGACCCGGGACCAGATCGCCCTGTACCAGGACTCACTGCGGGCCAGGCAAGAGGCAAGGTCAGCATCGATCGCGCCGGACAAGAGGGCCCTGAAACTCCGAATGGCACAGAAATCATATCGACAGGAGTCCCGTGACGCGGTTACCCGGACCCTGCTGCTTCGGCTTCAACAGAGTACCATGACCGAGGCCCCGGTGAAGGAGCGGCTCGCCCTGTTCTGGTCGAACCATTTTACGGTGTCGCGATTGGACCGCCCGCAGATAGCAGGAGCTTGTGCCGCCTACGAGAACGAAGCCATTCGTGCCAACCTCGATGGACATTTCGCAGAACTGCTGGTCAGCGTGGTGCAGCATCCGGTGATGCTGCTGTTTCTGGACAACGCAGTGTCAACCGGGCCCAATTCGGTGCTCGGCAAGAGAAGAAGCCGGTCGGGCATCAACGAGAACCTGGCCCGGGAGATCCTGGAGTTGCATACACTGGGGGTAGATGGCGGTTACGGCCAGGAAGACGTCATGGCACTTGCCAGAATCATCACCGGGTGGACGGTCGGCAATACAAGATCACGCCGTTATGGCATCGAACCAGGGGACTTCGGATTTCTGGACCTGATACATGAACCTGGCACCCAACGCCTGCTGGGACGGGACTATGCCGACCAGGGCCTCGACCAGGGGGTCTCGGCATTACGTGACCTGGCCGCACATCCTTCCACCGCACGATTCATCGCCCGCAAGCTCGTCACACAGCTTGCCGGCGATACACCGTCAGACGCCGACATTGACCAGGTCGCTGCGGTATTCCAACAGACTGACGGCCACCTGCCGTCAGTCCATGCCGCGGCACTGAATCTAGAATCAGTATGGGAACCCGCTGTGCGAAAGTTCAAGACGCCCTATGAGCTGTTGGTATCTGCCCTGAGAGGGTTGGACGTTGTCCGGCCGCCCGGGGCCGAGGGCCTTCTCCATGCCCTTGCCACCATGAACCACTCGCCCTTCTTCGCGCCATCGCCGGCAGGTTGGCCCGATACGGCCGGACACTGGAGTTCGCCGACCGCTCTCGATCAGCGAATAAGCTGGGGGGTTTCCATTGCAGAGTACCTTGGAAATCATTTTGACGCTCCAAAGGCGGCGGTCAACATGTTGGACCCATCCTCATCGGCCAGGTTGCTGACAGCCATTGATGAGGCCGCCAGCCCCACCCAGGGGCTGGCGTTACTGCTGGCGTCACCCGACTTTCAGTGGCGATAACGGAGGGGACATGATTACCAGAAGGCAGCTCTTTTCCCGTACGATCGCACTGTCAGCCTTTGCAGCACTTTCGCTGTCAGCACCCGGCCTGGTCCTGGGGCGCGGCGAGAAGGCCAGGTCTCGATTCGTACTCATGATCCTGCGCGGCGGCATGGATGGCCTCGCGGCGGTTCCAGCATACGGTGACCCGCACTACCGGACGCTCCGTGGCGCGCTGGCGTTGCCTGATCCAGACCAGCCTTCCGGGATTCTGGATCTCGACGGGCACTTTGGGCTGCATCCGTCATTGAAACAACTCCATGAACTGTATCGAAGCGGCGAACTTGCGATCATCCATGGCACCGCGCCACCGTACCAGCAAAGATCTCATTTTGACGCCCAGAACGTTCTGGAATGTGGTGCCGATGCCCCTCGCGGGCTGTCCGATGGGTGGCTGTATCGAGCGCTGACCGCTGTCGATTCGCGAAGGCAGCAAGAAGACATCGCTGTGGCTGTCGGCCCGTCCATTCCTCTGGTACTTCGCGGCGAGAAGGTTGTCGGCAGCTGGGCCCCGGATAATCTGCCACATCCAGACGATGACACCATGTCTCGAATACTGGCGCTGTATGCCCACGACACGACGCTCGCACCAAAAGTGGCGGCGATGATGGAAATGCAAAGCAAAATGGCCGACATGGAGGCAGTCAGGCCGAGCCAGAACAACCGCCTGAAACTACTGACGGAAGCGGCCGTCCGACTCCTGTCTGATGCCAACGGCCCAGCAATTGCCGTACTTGAGGTCAACGGCTGGGATACTCATGCGGCCCAGGGAGCCACGACAGGCCGGCTTGCCAACAAACTGCGTGGCCTCGATGAGACGCTCACTTCATTACGGACAGGGTTGGGTAAGAACTGGCAAAACACGGTGGTGCTGGCGGTGACAGAGTTCGGCCGAACGGTTGCCGCCAATGGTACAAAGGGGTCTGACCACGGTGTGGGCGGTGCTGCACTGCTGCTCGGTGGTGCCGTCATCGGCGGCAGAGTAATTGCCGACTGGCAAGGGCTGGACCCACAGCACCTGCATAAGGGCAGAGACCTGCCCGCAACCATCGATCAGAGACAAATCTTCAAAGCGGTCCTCGTGGACCATCTGGGCGCGGACCCGGACCTGGTCGAGGACAGGGTATTTCCAGATAGCCGACTCGCCACCCGCCTGCCCGGTCTCATTGTCGGTCAGCAGCCTTGAGCGTGCCAGTATCAGGCACGCGGTAGTCGGCAAAGACAGCATCCAGGGCCGAAAGACCTCGGATCGGAACTTCCAAAGAGTCCCAGGCTTGAGCAGGCTGACTAGCGCCCGCCAGAGCCACCTGGTCCCGGGCGCCGGGACCTGTTGATATTCTGACGCACAGATTCTGCGACCTCTGCACCAACAAGATCGACAATCTGGTCGTGGGCTTCGGACTGCATCTGACCAATGCGGGCGCGCAGTTCCTGCCGGGACAGGCCGCCCCCGGCCGATATCACCTGGGCTCGCTCACCCATGTCGCGGGTAATCTCGTACACCTCGATCATCTCGTCGTCGGCGGCACCATAGCGCTCACCAATAGCCTGCAATGATCGGTAGCGGGGGTCCTGCAGGCGCGAGTACTCCTCAAAGCGGGCCTCACCAAGGTAGTCCCGGATTTCCGAATCAATGGTCTGCCGGGCCCCCGCAAAGGCTTCCCGACCCCCTCCTGCTTCACGGATGGCATCAAAGTCCAGCTTGTTTCTGATGTCAAAAATGTCCCTGAACTCCTGTTCGCCGTAGTCAAAGCCATCCATCGAGTGGCGCATGGCCTCCGCGGTTCGGGACTCCCGCAACTGGTACTCGTGGTATTCATCGCTGGTGAGAAGTTCCCGCAGCGATCGGTCAAGATCGTCGGCAACCAGTCGCATCTCCTCGCGGGTTTCCCTGAGCAGACCCTCGCTGCGCAGTTCGGCTTGAATCGCCTGAGTCGACCGGACCAGACTGTCGAGCGCGATCTGCTTGTCGGAGGTCAAAAATGGCAGCGAGTCGTCGTAAGGCCGAAACAGGTCAGCAAACAGCGGATCGTCTACTGCCGCTTCCCCAAACAGATCAAGAATGAGCCGCCGCTTCTGCTCCTCTGCATCAATCGCCGCCTGAACCACTTCATAGCGGTTTCGATCCGGCTTTTTCCAGTAAGGCGTCTGCACTTCATAAGGCATCCGGGTTGATTCGGTGTCCCGATCAATCGCCGCCAGCAACAGCGCCTTGACGGTGTCTTCCGGAACCCCCAGCCTGGCCAACGTATCAGCAAGGTCAGCGTAGCTGTCGCCTGGCATATGGGCTGCGATCACCTTTGACACGGCGTCAGAATCATCGGGTGCGGACGGCAGCATCGGCACAATCTGCTCACCTGGCGCCGCTGGCGCGTCGAACGGTACCAGCGGCACCGGCACCACCGGTCGTGTGGCGAGGTAATAGATCAGGCCACCATTACCAAGCAGCAGCCCCGCGATGATGAGGTTCTTGATCAACGCTTCGACCCTCAGCTGCCTGGTGCCGGGCGGTCTCCGATCAGGCCGCGCATACAGGACATGACGACCCTGCGACTGGCATCTGACATCGCCTGCATGGCTTGCCTGCGCTCCCCACGTGGCCTGGCCAGCACTGCGAGAATCTCATCACCATTGCCCTGCTGCTCTAGCCCCCCTTTGATGCAGCCGCACATTGTTTCCGCACGGTCAGGCTGCTGAAACGCTGCCTCGCACTTCGCTGAAAATGACGCTTCCTCGGCACCGCTGACGACACTGGTGACCAGCATTGTCAGGGTGAACAAACCAATTGCCTTGATCTTCATCTCAACCACTCCTCATGCCACTATGGCGCTGATTGTTTGCCGTGACTGGTAGCTCCAATTCTGCTCCAGGTGCCACTGTTGTCCAGTACTGTCTTCTGGCAATAGTACGCACCTCCCCGCCGATTCCGTCGCTGCTCCTGTCTGGTACTACAGGTTAACCAGATTCCGATATCAGGGTTGAAGATGCCGACGGTCAGGTATCAGTGTCTGAGGATCGTCAGCAGCACCACGGCGTCGTCCAGCGCGGTGATCGAGTGGGTTTCATCTGGAGCAAGGTAGACGAGTTGCCCCTCGTTGACGGACTGACGGGACGTGCCCGTCTGAAGCGTCACCGCCCCGCCGATGACCTGAATGATCACTGTGGCCGCCAGGGAATGAGATGGCATCTCCTGGCCGGCCTTGAGGATGATCCTTGCCAGCTGCAGGCCCTTGACACTGATCAAGGTGTGGGACCGGCCCGTTGTGACATCGTGGGGCCATTCATTCAGATCTACCAGTTCATTTGGCTTAGCGTGATGAATTGCCATGGCATCCTCCAATGGGCTCAGCATATTACGTCCGGTGGACCATCACCAGTTGCCGTGATCGGATGCTGCGGTCCCTACCGGCATCGGACTACGGGCGCTACCGTGCCCGGAGTTTGCTGGCGGCGATCAGCAATGAGGGCAGCACCGTCAGATTGGCGAGCAGTGCGAGGCCCATGGCAAGCGTCGTCAGAACCCCAAAGAAGACGGTGGGCATGAAGTTGGAAAACGCCAGGATTGAGAATCCAGCCATGATCGTGATGGAGGTAAAGTACAGCGCCTTGCCAATGGTCTTGTGGGCCTCGGTCACCGCCTGCACAACATCCCTGCATTCCCGGTACTCTTCCCGGTAGCGATGCAGGTAGTGAATGGCATCGTCGACCCCGATGCCGATAGAAATTGCGGCAATCGTGATCGTCATCATGTCCATCGGTATGTTGGCATAGCCCATCACAGAGATGACCAGCGCTGCCGCCACGACATTGGGTATCAGTGCCACCAGGGCCAGCGGAATGGAACGAAGCATCAGTGAAAACATCAGAAACGTCGCACCGACCACATAGAACAAGGTCCGCAATTGGGAATCTGCCAGCTGACGCAGCATGTCGTTAAACAGGACGAACATGCCGCTGACAATGACGCGGTCCCGGGGCAGCCCGAGTACCTGGGCCGCATGCTCCTCGACATCCGCGATCAACTGGTCTCTCGAGAACAACGGGCCACTTTCCCGAATACGCGCCTGAATACGCATGATGCCCGCATCAGGTCTGGCATAAGGATGAATCAACTGACGCTTGACCTCCTCGGGAAGTGCGCCGAGGACCATGGCAATGGCCACCGCGCCAAGGGGTTCGCCGTCATTGAAGTTGCGGCCAAGCGCTTCCAGGGTGGCAATGGAGACTACCTTGCCCGTTTCCCCGCGACTGGCAAGGTAGTCGTGCAGGCCCGCCACGGTCTCGATCCGATTCGGAGTAAACCAGTATCGTTCCGGATATTCATCCTCGGCCGCAGTAAAAAAGTCATCCTGGGGGGCCAGCGCCTCTGATTCGAACGGATCAAATTTCAGGTAGACGCTGAACGGTACCGTGCCCCCGAGGTTCCGGTCGATAAAGACGATGCCCTGATGAATGTCTGTATCCTCGTCGAAGTAGTCGACAAAACGGTTATCGAAGGTCAACTGCGTCAGCCCGTAGGCGGCTACCAGACCCGCAATGCCGGTCGCCGCAATGACCTGAAATGAATAGCGGCGGCAGAAACGATTCATCAGCATCGTCACCTGAATTCGATCATGAAGCGTGGCACTCCCCGGTGCCGGACCCAGCAGCAACAGCACAGCAGGAAAGAGTACATAGGTGACGCCGAACGCGACCCAGATGCCAAGGCACATCATCCACCCAAAATCCTCGACGGGAACAATGCGGCTGACCATCATCGACCCGAATGCCAGGATCGTGGTGAGCGCGGTATACAGGCACGGAATGAATTTGCTTTCCATGGTGCGACAGACCAGGTCGAAGTGATCGTCGAACTCTTCGTCGGCAAGCAATTCCCGATAACGGACGATCAGGTGAATCGAGAACGAGATACAGATGATGGCAAGTAGTGAAATGAAGTTCGACGAGATCACCGTTACCGGCTTACCTGAAAAGCCCAGGATACCCATCGTGATGAGATTGCTGACGACACTGATGGCGAACGGCAGCAGAACCCAGCGAACCTTGCGAAAAAAGAAATACAGCAATACGACGATGAGGAGAAGGACCAGACTGCCGAAAACAGCAAGGTCTGACTTCACGTATGAAATCATCACCGAGGCGATCAGGGGGACGCCGCTGATGTAGATGTCGGCCTCACCATCATAGCTCCGCTTGATGTTCTGGACGGCGTCAATCAGGGCTTCGCGTTCAGACACGAATGCCATGCGCGCCTGGTAGTGGGCCTGCTCAACACGGTCGAGCGCCTCGGCCTCCGCGTCAGATGGTTGCCTGATCTCCCGTAGCCGGTCGCGTCGTTCCCGGAGGGATTCGAGCTCCTCACTCTCGCTGAGGTCGATTCGAATCGCCGTCGCGCGACCATCGGTGGATATCAGGAAGTCAGCGAACAACGGACTCGTGGTCAGTTCCTTGCGGGCCAGTTCCGGGTCCGTATCAGAGGACCGCAGCGTGTGGTAGCCGTCCGTCATCTCGCGGATGGGAATGGGGGGGCTTTCGATCAACGGCGCGTCCAGAATGGAAAAGACATTCCTCACCCCCGGCAGGACCCGAACCTGTTCCTGCAGACCTGCCAGTTCCGCCAGCGCGACGGGCGTAAACAGGTCTTCACCGGAGTACGTCAGAACGATAAAGTCATCACCCCCGAAGAGTTCCGTCATGTGACGATACGTTTCAAGATTTGCATCACCCTCTACCACCAGGGTCTCGGCCGAGGCGTCGAAAGAGAAATCCTTCATGAACCAGAGTGCGACGAGACTGAGCAGCACAATCAGGGCCACCATGGCCCGAGGGTAGCGCAAGCACTGTCGATAGAAACGTGTAACGGTCGGCAAGAGAGCCCTTGAAAATGAATCTGGAGCGGCAGACGCAAGGCTAACGGAATTCCGTGGGTACGTCAGCAAAACGGTTTGATTCATCTGTCGTGATTCGACGTATGGTATTGTTACACGCCTTGCAACCATCAAGGAGACCCGCAATGAGCCTGCCAAAAGCCCTCACAGGGTATGGCCCTCGCCAGCAGCCGCCGGGCATACACTGTACAGCCGCCTGTTACCAGCGGACCAGCTACAGGACGCAGGCGCAGTGAGCGAACCATCGACCCTGCGGGAACGTTGGCAACTCTGGCTCTGGCATGCAGAAGACGCTGACCTGTCAGCCTGGCAACGCACCGGGCGCTATACTGCACGGGTGATCTACGCCGTGGCTCGGGATCTGGTGGAAGGAAAGATCACCCTGCATGCCATGAGCCTCGTCTACACCACGCTGTTGTCGATTGTACCGTTCCTGGCTCTGAGTTTTTCCGTACTCAAGGGCTTTGGTGTCCACAATCAGCTCCGACCGTTCCTTGAGGGCGTGATGACCGATCCACTGGGTGATCGCGCCAGCCCCCTTATCGACACCATTTTACAGTTTGTCGACAACATCGAGGTCGGCGTTCTGGGCTCCGTCGGTCTCGGAATCCTGATCTACACGGTCATCGCACTGGTCCAGAAAGTGGAACGGTCCTTTAACGAGATATGGCATGTCAGCCAGATCCGTCCTCTGGGACAGCGTTTCAGCAACTACCTGAGCGTCATTCTGGTTGGGCCGCTGTTACTGTTTGCAGCACTTGGCGCGACCGCGGCAATCGTATCTTCGGATATGGTGGTACAGGCAACCCAGAACCAGGCGGTGAGCTGGCTGTTCCACACCATGAGCCGTGCCACGCCATATGTCGTCATCATCACCCTGTTCACGTTCCTGTATGTGTTCATACCGAACACCAGTGTAAACATCAAACACGCCTTCATCGGCGGGGTCGTTGCCGGCATCACGTGGCAAACACTCGGTTTTGGTTTCACCATTTTCGTTGCCCACGCCAACAACTATGCTGCCATCTATTCCGGGTTTGCGATCGGCATCTTTGTGCTGATCTGGCTATACCTTGTGTGGTTGCTGCTGCTGATCGGCGCTGCCGTGGCGTTCTATTCCCAGCATGTGCGCCAGATCACTTTGAATCGCGGCCAGCCCAGCGCGGCCGTTGACGAATACACCGGCATGGCGATGGTCTACCGGATTGCGCGGGCCTATGAACAAGGCAACGCACTCGCCATCTCCAAACTGGAGTCAGACCTTGCGGTGAGTCCGGACATCGTCCGTCGGATGATTTCCAAGCTGGTCAATCGCCAGATTCTGACGCTCGCCGGATCGGCCGGAGATCGCCTGGTTCCAGCCAGACCTCTTGACCGACTTACCATGGATGAGTTGCTGTCCGCCGTCAGGTCAGCAGAACAACCGCTGCCGGCCGCACTGGTTTCGGATCAGGCGGTGGCGTCTGCAGCAAGCCGAATCAATGGACAACTGACGGATGTGTTTGGAAACCAGACCGTCGCAGAGTGGATACGGGAGTCCGATACTCAACCATGAAACCCATCAGAGCCCGATACAAGATCATCGGCGCAGTACTGATCGTGCTGGCCGTCATCGCCATCGTTACGCCACTTGCCATCGAGTTTTACCTGGCGAAGTGGTTGCGTTCAGCGGGTGCGACCAATGCCGAAATTGGCACCGTCGGCATGAATCTCGCAACTGGCGAACTGACGATACGCGACCTGCGCGCAGACGACCCGGGTGGCGAACGCCGCCTCCAGATCGGCGAAGTGTCCGTGAACCTCGCCTGGCTGGATCTGATTCGTGGCAGAGTCGGTATCGACGGGGCCCACCTGCAGGATGCACGGGTCGATATCGAACGCCGCCCCGACGCAGTACTGGTTGGTGGGCTCCGCTTTCCATTGCCGGACCCTGACAGTGCACCGCCAACAACAGATTCAGAACCGGTCGCGATGCGTCTGCGGGAAGCATCCATCAGCAACGTGACCGTGGCGTATGCCGATGCACACCTGCACGAACAGGTGATCATCCAACAACTCACTGTGGGTGATGCCGCCACCTGGCTATCCCTCGAGCCCTCGCCTGTCGACATTGCTCTGGGGCTGGGGAGCGGCACGGCCAGCATCGACGGCAGCATCCGACCCTTCGCCGACGAAGTCGACATCGACCTGGCCCTCAATGTGGACGCGGTCGACATCAGTGCCTATGAGGAACTGCTGTCCGGCTTTGGGATCAGTGGCGCCAGGGGACTGCTGGAAGTCAGCGGAGAAGCCAACCTGCGGCTTCTGGCCACCGGCGTTGCCGGGAATATCAGCCTCAATGCTTCACTCGCTTCTGCCTCACTGGCGCTGCCCGCTCACAGCGTTGATCAGATATCCGGTAGCGTTCACATGAACGGGTCCGCCACCCTGATGGCGGACGCGGTCGGGCAGGGATTCGATGCCATCGCCCAGGTCCGTCTGACCGATGCCGGGGCCAGGATAAATGACCTGGAGGCGGGTTTTGACGAGCTGACCTCTGATATCAAACTGACCTATCAGACCAGTGACGAGCCCACGCTCAAGGGTATCGCCAGCCTGGCGCTCGAAGAGTTCTCCGGTTCGATTCAGCCGAGCGATGCGGCGCTTATTCGACTGGGCTCACTCGATATCGAGGCTCTGGACTTCAGCCTGGACAGCGTACAATTGACCGGCGCCACACTCAGCGACCTGCAGGCACTGCAGTACTACCATCCAGAGGGCATCCGGGTTCCGACTCTCGCCATCGGGCCGACCAGCGTGACCCTTGCCGGGGAGGACCGCGGCCTGCGCGTCAGCATTGGGCACATCAATCTGAGCGGAACCCGGGCGCATCTCGCGCGCCAGGAAGACGGACGCCTGCTCTATGGCTCCGTCGTCGACGATCTGCGCCAGGCGGCCGGC
Organism: Pseudomonadota bacterium; assembly: GCA_027624035.1. Classification (GTDB taxonomy): domain Bacteria; phylum Pseudomonadota; class Gammaproteobacteria; order Pseudomonadales; family Azotimanducaceae; genus UBA7455. Next base: position 18,608 of record JAQBUI010000065.1, read on the forward strand.
GTTGTAGAGAAGCCACCAGCCGCGACGGAGACCTCTGCACCGACGCTCTTTCGACTGGGCGGGCTGAGGGTAGAGCAGGCTGAACTGGAAATTCACGACCTTGCGGTCAGCCCACCTCTCGTGACGAATATCAAACCCTTCGAACTGACCGTGGGCACAATAGACACGAGCGAACCGGAGGGCCGAACCAGCCTCTCATTTGCGCTGTCTCAGGATGATCTGATGACCGTGAAACTGGAAGGTGACACGACCGTGACCGCCCCGGAACCGTCGGCTGACCTGGCGCTCAATCTGTCCGGCCTGCAGTTGCACCAGATCACGGCTTACATTCCCGGATACCAGATTTCCCGCGGCCGGCTCGGGCTCGACAGCGTCATCTCGCTTCGAAATGGCGAGCTGGACATTGGCAACAAGATGGTCATTGACGACCTGCGCATCGCAGCCAAGGCAGGTGATGGTGTGCCTGCGCTATCGACAACGCTGGCGATGCCACTGGACCTTGCCCTTGATCTACTGAGGGATGGCGATGGCAGGATTACTCTGGAAATCCCCGTCACCGGCAATCTTGACAACCCCGAGTTCAGTCTGGACGACGTCATCGCCACCGCCATGGGGCGAGCCATGCAGAAGGCAGCAATGAGCTATGTAAAGAACGCGCTGCAACCTCTTGGAGCCCTCCTCATGGTGACCAACCTCGCCCAGAAAGCAGCCAGGCCGCGCTTTGACCCGGTCGGATTCGATGCAGGCGAGTCATTCATCAATCAGTCAGGCAGGGAGTACCTCCGCAAGATGTCCAGCCTGTTGACATCCCGGCCCGGCCTGACGATCTCCGTCTGCGGTGTCGCAACGGAATCTGACCGTCAGATCATGCTGGACCGCAAACAGAAACTGGAGTCATCCGCTCCGGCCGACACCCAGGCCGAACCTGCTAACGAGGCCACCACAGAGATGGATTCCGGGACAAGAACGGCCACCATAACTGCAGCGGAAATGATCGCTCTGGCCAATGACCGCGCCAGCGCCGTGACCAACTATTTCATCGGGACCCACGATCTGGAACCCGACAGAATCTTCAGCTGCTCCTCTACGATTGAACCGGAGCAGGACGCAGCGCCCCGGGTCAAGCTCCTGCTGTAGAGAACACGGGTAAAGCTTCGGGGTTTATCGCTGCCGGTTGGGAAACTTTTTGACATCGATCAATTCTGTCCGTGAACATTATTGAAGATATCCGTTCTAAACAGACCTGGCCGACTTGATTTCGCATTCGGCTGGTCCCCGGTAACCGACAGGAAGCCTGCATGGGTTGGATTCGAGAACACATCACACGTCCCCTGTTCGAACGGGTTCGAGATGCCCTGCCCGCGGTTTCAGAAACCGAGCGACAGGCGCTGGAGGCCGGCGACGTCTGGTGGGATGCCGATCTGCTGTCCGGCAGACCAGACTGGAACAAACTGATCCATGATACCGGTGACTACCAACTTTCCCCGGATGAACAGGCCTTCATTGATGGCCCCGTGGACCAGCTCTGCGAGATGATCGACGACTGGCAGATCAATTTCGAGCATCGTCGCCTGCCCGCGAATGTCTGGTCCTTTCTCCGGGACAAGGGATTTTTCGGGATGATCATACCGAAGCAATACAATGGCCTGGGTTTCTCCGCCGCCGCCCACAGCGAGGTCGTATCCCGAATCGCTACCCGCAGTACCGCAGTGGCAGTGACGGTAATGGTGCCCAACTCCCTTGGGCCCGGAGAACTCCTGATGCACTACGGGACTGAGGATCAAAAGAACCACTATCTGCCCCGCCTGGCTGATGGCCGCGAGATTCCCTGCTTCGGCCTGACCAGCCCGGAAGCGGGCTCCGATGCCTCTGCCATGGTAGACGTCGGCGTCATCTGTTACGGGCAGTGGCAGGGCGAGCGAACCCTGGGCATGCGGCTCAACTGGCACAAGCGCTATATTACGCTCGGCCCGGTAGCGACCCTGCTTGGCCTCGCCTTCAAGATGACGGACCCGGACCACATCCTCGGCGATGAAGAAGACCTTGGAATTACCCTGGCACTCGTGCCCACCGACACCCCTGGTGTCGATATCGGCAAGCGGCACCTGCCCTGTCTGCAGGCATTCCAGAACGGTCCGAACTGGGGCAGGGATGTCTTTCTGCCACTGTCGGCGATCATTGGAGGTCAGCAGCGCATTGGTCAGGGCTGGCAAATGCTGATGTCTGCACTGGCGGCGGGCCGCAGTATTTCACTGCCCGGCCTGTCCGCCGGGACCGCCAAGCTCTGCGCCAGGACCGCGGGGCAATATTCGCGAGTTCGACAACAGTTCGGGATTCCAATCGGAAAGTTTGAAGGCATCCAGGCGCGGCTGGCCGACATCGCCGGCGCGGCCTACGTTATTGAGTCGGCCAGAAGGGTAACGACCCTCGCTCTCGACGCGGGCCACGCACCCTCTGTGATCTCCGCCATCATCAAGTCCCAGACCACGTTCCGGGCACGCGCTGCCGTCACCGATGCCATGGACATTCATGGCGGCAAGGGCGTGTGTGACGGGCCGTCCAATTACCTCGGCAATGCCTATCGGGGCATCCCGGTCGCCATCACAGTCGAGGGCGCCAACATACTGACCCGCAACCTGATCATCTTCGGGCAGGGGTCGATCCGATGCCATCCGTTCCTGCTGACCGAGATCTTCGCCGCCAGCGATGCGGACCCCGAAGCAGGACTCGAAAAGTTCGAAAGCGTCATTATCGGCACCTGCGGCATGCCGCCGGTAATTTCCTGCGCAGCCTGACCCATGGCCTGACCGCCAGTTTCCTCGCCCGTCATCCCCGGGGCGCCGAACCACGCCGCTACTATCAGAAGCTGAGCCGATTCGCGGCCGCGCTCGGTTTCGTGACTGAAGTCGTGCTGATCCATCTCGGCGGGGCGCTCAAGCGCAAGGAGATGATCTCTGCCCGGCTGGGTGACGTCCTGTCGGAGCTTTATCTGCTGAGTTGCGTATTGAAGCGGTTTCACTCCGATGGTGAACCGGCGTCTGATTTGCCGCTGGTGGCCTGGTGCTGTGAGTCTGGACTACAGTCGATCGAGCGCAGCTTCGATGAGGTCTTTTGCAACTATCCTTCCACGCCCATTGGACTGTTGCTGCGAATGACAGTCTTCCCGCTGGGGCGACATCACCATGGCCCCTCTGACGAGCTTTCGCAACAGTGCGCCGAGTTGTTGATGAGCCCTTCACCTGTTTTCGAACGCCTGACAAACGGCGTCTACAAGGGGCGCTACGGTGATGGCATCTATCGACTGGAGCGCGCGTTCGAACAGGTCATCGCCTGTGCGCCGCTGCACGAACGCCTGCGGGAAAAACAGATCGATGCGCAGCAGGCACTTGAACAGGGCGTCATCACAGACCAGGAGGCCGAGCAGCTTCGAGATGAGCAGGAGGCGATCACCGCTTCAATCGCGGTCGACTATTTCGAAGCAGACATGCTTTCGCCTTCACCAGGACAGGACAGCACATCACCACTCAGCCAGGCCGCTGGCGGGTACTCATAGCAGATCGGGCCATAACCCTCATTCACCGGGTTTGTGCCGCTCCACAGTGGATCGATTCCACCATGCGGTGCAAGCCGGAACCTGGCCCTGCAATTGCCTATCACTATGACTCGGGGCTATGATCGAGCTGAGGTCCAAATCCATTCATGAGGGAATCAATATGAGCCATGACATCGTAATCCGTGGCGGCACCGTCGTTGACGGGTCCGGCGGCGAGCCATTCCAGGCGGATATTGCCATTGATGGTGATCAGATCACTGGCATTGGCATCGTCAAAGAGAAAGGCAACGAAGAGATTCAGGCCGACGGGCTGCACGTCTCGCCCGGTTTTATCGACCTGCACACCCATCTGGATGCGCAGATTGGCTGGGACCCCCATGTGACCTCCGTCACCTGGCATGGAGTCACGACTGCGCTTTTAGGGAATTGCGGTGTTACCTTTGCACCCTGCAAGCCGGCAGACCGGGAGTTCCTGGCGGGGATGATGGAAACCGTAGAGGACATTCCCAAGCAGGCCATTCTCCATGGCCTGTCCTGGGACTGGGAATCCTACGGTGGCTATCTTGATGCGCTCGAAGCGCTCGGGCCATCCATCAACATCGCCGGGCTGGTCGGCCACTGCGCGACCCGCTTTTACGTGATGGGCGAACGGGCGGTTGAAGAACCGGCCACCGAAGACGAGATACGACAGATTGCGGAACTGGCAGGACAGTCCGTCAAGGAGGGAGCCATCGGATTCTCCACCAACCGGCTGCCCCAGCATCGCCTGCCGGACGGGCGTTCCATTCCCGGCACCTTTGCAGACCGAAGTGAACTGCGTGCCGTGGCAAAGGAGGTCGGTAAATACGGCGGCATCATGCAGACCGTGTCTGACTTTCGCGAGTTTGATGAGGAGATGGAACTGATCGCGGACGAGGCCCGTCTTTCAAAAGGCGCCCTGTTCAGTTCGGCCGTTGAGATGGGCACGGATCGCCTGAACGAAAAGGTCTCAGCGATGCGCGACGAGGGGCTGAACGTGACGTCCGTCACCGTACCGCGCAGCGGCGGCGGCGTGGGCGGGCTTGCCACCAACAATTTCTTTCGCACACCTTCCTGGATAGAGCTTCGCAAACACGATCTTGAGGGCCGACTCAAGATGATCCGTGATGTCGATTTCCGGGCAAAGCTGGTTAATGAGGTCAAGGACCAGGGCGAGCAGATGATCGCGGCGACCCGCAACTGGTACTGGATGGGTAACGACGCTCGCCCCTGCTATACCCAGGCGAGCGATCAGAGCCTGATGGCCATGGCGAAGGCTGCCGGAGAACATCCGGTAGAAACCTGGCTTCGCCTGACAGACGAGAGTGACGGCAAGGCGCTGTTTCACATGCGGGGCTTCAACGTGAATCTGGACAACCTGGCCGAACTGATTACCAAGGACTGGGCCATGCCCGGCCTGGGTGATGCTGGCGCCCATGTGAGCCAGATGATCGACTCCGGATGGTCGACCTTTATTCTGTCTCACTGGCATCGCGATACCGGTGTGTACTCGCTGGCAGAGGCGGTGCGCCGAATCAGTGCCGTACCGGCAGGTGTGCTGGGTATCCAGGACCGAGGGACCCTCGCCGTGGGCAAGCGGGCTGACATCAACGTGTTCGACATCAGCAATCTCGCCGAGCGCATGCCGGAGATCGTCAATGACTTCCCGTTCGGAGCACCTCGCTTCATTCAGCGGGCGGTCGGATACAAGAACACGATCTGCAATGGCAAGGTGCTGCTGCGGGACGACGAACTGACAGGCACAACCGCTGGACGCGTGCTGCGGAGCCGTCAGGCAGGATGATGGCCGGGGCGGCGAAGGCTGCCCTATGCCTCCCATCTGGCGCATCACAAGCTCCGATGATCCGGTCCCTGTTGTGGGACCGGATCATCCAGCTCCGCCACAACGCTGTGACTCGACCAACAACTTTCGACCAACATTCTTATCCAACATTCTTATCCAACATTTTAATCCAACAACGTGACCCGATCCCTTGCGCAGTCCACGGATACCAAGCCCCCTGATACGCCCAGCGTGAAGCCATCGGTGGCGCCCGGCATGCGGGCACTGCTCGCCTGTCTTGAAGCCATCGAATCCGGTCTGCGAACGGCCCGCCACGGTTGTCGCGAGTTCCGGGTGGGCGTCATGTGCCAGGCCCTCAGCACCGACGAGATGTCGACCATCAGCATCGATGCCTATCACGAATCCCTGTCACCCCGGAGCGCCATCAGTGGCCTGTTCGACTGGGAGGAAGCCTGGTTCGCCAGAGAAATGCCAGGGCCACCGGGCGACCGGTGGATTCTGGTTGCCGCCGCCGGTGCCGGAAGAGAGGCACATGCATTGCAATCCAAAGGCTATCAGCTCTGCGTCATGGAGCCCGCTGCAGATCCGCTGCAGCAGTGCCGCGAACATCTCGCTGCTGATGCACTGATCGTCGGCGCCAGCTTTGCAGAGCTCTGCAGCGCCGTACTGGAAGGCCAGAGCAACCCCGCCACGCCGCTGGTGAGGCAGTACGATGCGATCCTGCTGGGCTGGGGCAGCCTGACCCATGTTCTCAGCAGCGAGGACAGGATCAGGCTGATGCAATGCTGCGCGAGGCTAACCGACGGACCGATCCTGGCCAGCTTCTTCATGGACCCTCACGCGGTGGCCCGGCAACAACAGGGCATTATGGTCTCTATGGGACGGGGCCTGGGCAAACTGATCCGCCAAGTCAGGGGCCTGGCCCCTGCCGAACCCGTTGAGTTCACGGACTGGGGCGGCTTCCTGCGCCATTTTACGCCCGTCGAACTGGACCAAATCGCCTCAAGTATTGGCCGGGTGGTGCGCTGGCAACAGGAGGGCGGGTTCCCCCATGTCACGTTGATTCAGCAGTCCGCCGACCCGTGATTTCCGACCTGCCCGGTGATGCCTTCCAGCGTCTGGCCAATGCAGATCAGTATGAGCGCTTCATCGCGCGGACACTCAACGACCAGGCACCAGCCTGGGATGAGCACTGGGACCCGGAAGCATTTGTCAGCACCTGCCGGGTGCATGGCGTTTCCGCGCTGATCGCTTCTGCACAGGAGGACGCGACCTGCATCGTCCCCGAAACGGTTTCCGGGCCACTGGCTGAACTGCTGGCCAGTCACAAGGTGTTTGACGTGCTTCACCGGGAGCGACTTGGTGTGCTCTGGCGCGAATTGAACCGTCAGGGCGTCCGGGCCATCCTGCTCAAAGGCGGCGCACTGTCACTGACGATCTATTCCCGGCCCTGGCTTCGTTCCAGAGGAGACACCGACCTCGTCATCGATGAGCGGGACCGGTCGAAAGTTGACGTGACCCTGCGCCAACTCGGTTATGCACCGTTTTTTGAGTCCCAGATGCAGACTGCCAGTTATCAGCGGGCCTACACCTTGACGGACGACTATGGCTTCGAGCACACGTTCGACATTCACTGGCGCCTCAGTAACCGGCAGATCTTCGCCGCCGCACTGCCCTGGTCTGACCTCGTCAACAATACCACCAGCACTGCGGACGGGGATCTGGAAATTCTGACCCTGAACCAGATCTACCAGATGCTGCATCTGTGCGCACATCGCACAACCCATCTGACCTCCCCTCAATTCAGCCGTCATCTGACGCCTTCCGGCGATCGCCTGCTGTGGTTGTATGACCTGTATCTGGTCAGCCGGGACTTCAATGAGGATCAATGGAACGAGCTTGCCGACATCAGCCAGCACAAACAGATCAGCAGCATCGTCCACGGGGCCATTACGACCGCATCCGAATGGTTCCCGATAAACCTTCCGCAAACCACCGCGCAAAGGATGCAGGCGGCGGGTAGACATGAGCTGGCGAGGCACCTGCTCACCCGAAGCAGGCTCAGAACGCTGCTGGTGGATATCCTGGCGCTGCAGCACTGGCGCACCCGCCTTGGAATGTTATTCGACGCTGCCTTTCCACCCCCGGACCAGATGCTCTCCATCTATGGCAAGCGCCACAGGGCCTGGCTCCCACTGCTCTACATGCATCGGCTGGTTGGCCTGCGACCCTGACGATAAAAAAAGCCGGGCCCACGGGAGCAATGGGCCCGGCCAAACGCGACCGCCCTATCGGGTGGCGAGCTTGGAGGCGTGGTCGAGGGTAAGCTCCAGCACCACTCGCCGATCAAAGAAGTTACTCTCCAGAGACTCATCGGGACGTAGCGGCTGCTTCTCTCCATAGGCCCTGCCCAGAATCTGCCCGCGAGTCACCCCCCTGGCCATCAGATACTGTTTGACCGCAGCGACGCGTTCCTCGGACAGGCGCTGATTGGCATCCTCATCGCCGCGACGGTCCGTGAAACCGGACAGCGAGATCGTGGCATCCGGATTACGATTCAGGACCCCGGCGATTTTCGTGAGCTGCCCCTCGTAGTGAGCCTCGATGTGCGCCGAACCGGTGCGAAACTGCAACGGAATGGCCCGGTGCTGCCAACTGGCGCTGTGGCGCTGAACCATCCGGTCCAGGTCACCATTCAACATCGCGACGGTCTGTTCCAGCTCTTCCCGCTCCGTTGCAAGGCGTGCGACGCTGGTCTGCAGTTCGTTCTTGATCCGGTTGGTGGCGAGTGCCTTGCCGATCAGGCCGCCGCCAACGATGGCGCCCACACCGGCACCAAATGGCCCGCCGACGCTGGCGCCAACCACGAGCCCGGCAATGAGCCCCCGGTTTTCCTCTTTTGAAGTCTGCTCTGATCCCTGATGGCTGGCCGCATTGGCGCCCGGTAAAGTCGTTGTCAGGGCAGTGGCGATCACTAGGTGTGTCAATTTCATCTCATAGTCCTCTGATGTGAATGTCGTTCGCATCGGTGATGCGTGAGGACTATTAGGCCGGTGAAATCGGGCTTCACCGTGATCCGAATATGACGATCTGGTGTCGAAATGTGGCAGGAATATGATGTATGGCGCGCCACGCATCAAAGGGGCCCATCACGCTTCACTACTGCCTAGGGAAGCTCTGATCAATTGGGTTTTTTCGTGAGAGCAAGGCGGAGGCGCCCGCAGAAAATCGCGAAAACGCTTCAATTTCGCGATGTTTC